>NZ_JBFTZN010000170.1:0-12361 GCF_056406775.1 Allobosea sp. P1_A7 | reverse complement strand
TCACCGGCAGGCAGGAGATGGTGAACCCCGTCGGCGGCAGCGCTTCCAGATTGTGCAGCTTCTCGATCTGGCAATAGCCCGCCTCCCGGCCGGCCTTGTGGCCTTCCCAGATCAGCGAGGCGTCCCCGGTCTCGGCGAAGCGGCGCGCGGTATGGCTGAACKGGGCATCCCAGCTCCAGCCATCGGTGCCGACGACGCGGATGCCCTGCCGGACGAGATGCAGCGTGGCCGCCCGCCCAAAACCGCAGCCGGAATGGATATAGTCGGACTCGCCATAGCGCTGGCCGGCGCGGGTGTTGGCGACGACGATCTCGAAGGGCTGCAGGCGATGGCCGATGCGCCGGAGCTCGGCGTCGATTTCGTCGGGTGTCACGACATGCCCGTCCGGCATATCGCGGAAATCGAGCTTCACGCCCGGCCTGATGAACCAGTCGAGCGGCAATTCATCGATCGTCGCGGCACGCACGCCGCCATCCATCGTGGGATGATAATGCCAGGGGGCATCGACATGGGTGCCGTTATGGGTCGAGATATTGACCTGCTCGACCGCCCAGCCCTGGCCGTCCGGAAGCTGTTCGGGGCGCAGACCCGGAAAGGCAGCGGCGATTTCCGTCGCCGTCTCACCGTGATGGCGGTAGTCGATCCTGACCTTCTGGAAGGGCGGATCGGCCGGGACGTCGTTTTCCAGGGGAATGGACAGATCGATCAGGTTCATCGCCGCCAGCCGCATGCCGGGCTTGCCGGCGTCGGGAATGGGATAGGATATCTTGGACGATCGTACAAGATCATCGACGAGGAGTGCTGATGGAGGGGGCGGCATGACCGGACCGGTCGAGGCAAAACGTTCGCGGAAGGCCGAGGCGGCGCAAGATCGGCGGCTCGCGATCCTCAGCGCGGCCGAGGCCCTGTTCGCCGAACGTGGCTATTCCGGCGTTTCGGTCCGCGACATCGCGGGCGCGGCCAAGGTGCCGCTTGCCCTTGTCGGCTATCACTTTGGGCGCAAGGAGGACCTGTTCTCCGCGGTCTTCGCGCATCGCAGCGGCTACGTCACCGAGCGCATCGACAGGATTGCCGCGGTCGATATCTCCGGCACCAATCCCCATGCGGTCGAGGATCTGGTCCGGGCCTGGGCCGAGCCGGTCATTCGCCTGCGGGAAGCCGGCGCAGACGCATTCTCGCTGCTCGTGGCCCGCACCGCCTGGGATCCGGGACCGGAGGCGAGCGCGATCATCGAACGCGTCTACGACCGCCTGGCCCATAGTCTGATCGATGCGATGATGCAGGCCCTGCCCGGCCGATCACGGGAGACGATGGTCTGGGGCTATGAATATGCGCTCGGAGCGCTCCTGATGCATGTCGCCGACCGCCGGGTCGAACGGCTCTCCGAGGGCCGTGCGCAATCGGGCGATCCGCGCATGTGCGATTTCTTCGTCCACATGATCGCGGCCCTGTTCCGCGCGCTTCCCGTTGCGAGTGACGAAGCCGCGTTGCGCGAGGGTAAGGCGCCATCGGGACTGAGAGCGTGACTGGTCGCGTGCGACGCAAGATCCATCGGAGCGAGCTTGAACCTCAGCAGGATCCGATGCCGGAACCCATGGGAGTCGCCATGCCGAACCAGACCAAGCTCCAGGACCGAATGTTGCGCCTTCGCGAGGCTTTGGAGGCGTCCTGGGACGGACGAACCTCGTACAAGTCGGCTGTGAAGCCCGGCAATCCCGCCCTTGGTCAGTGTTACCCAACCTCACGGGTCGTGCAGCACTATTACCCGCAAACGGAAATCATCAAGGGAATGGTGTGGACGGGCGAAAGTGACGAAACCCATTTCTGGAACGGCCTGCCGGTCGGCGAGGATTGGTATCACATTGACCTCAGCTGGCAGCAATTCCCGCCGGGATCGATGATCAGGGAGTTCGCGGTGCTCGACCGCGAGAACCTTGGAGACACGGAAGCAACGCTCCAACGCTGCGCGCTGTTGCTGAGCCGGGTCGAAGACTATCTTAAAACATCAGCCCGCTGACCGGCGCATGGCGCAGACACAAGGGGGAATGTCCGGGCGAGCCAGTCGGACGCGTCGTGAGCAGCCGAGATCAGATGGATTCCTGATCCCTCTTCTTTTGGACGGAAACTGCCTCCCTTGCTACGCAAGGGTCGGACCGGATGCGAGATCCGGTCCGGTGAACTGGTTGCCGGATGGTCTTCTACTGCTTGAAGCCGATCAGCACGCCATCTGCGCCGAGCGAAAGCTGAAGCCCTTGCCGGCGCGTCGCCAATCGCAGGGTCACGCCCTTGTCGTTGCGCAGATAGACATTGCCGCCGCCCTGCCTGCCAACCGCCCAGCCTTCCTTCAGCTGGACATAAGCGCCGGCGAAATCAGACACTTTGCGCAGCCCGTAGACCGTCCCGGTTGCGACCGTGCGCGATGCGCCGATGGAGCCGATGCCAAGGCCGCCGACCGAGATCGGATAGGAGCGGCCCTGAAAGCGCAAGGTGCCGCCGCCCGCCTCGCCCGAGGCGATGAAACCGGCGGAAACCTGCTCGATGCGAACAGTGCMGGTCGAAGGCCCGAGCGGCGGCGACTGCGCCAAGGCGGGTGATGCCAGCATCAGAAGGGCCGCGAAAGAAACGGCTGTCTGCCTCATCGTCGTCATCGTCTACTCCTCGCGCTCGCTTGGTGGCGCAGAGGTTTAACGCGCGAAGGGCGATTTCGATCCCGATGCAGCGATAAGTTGTGTCGGAGCCCCCTAGCGATCGCCCCGTCCCCTTTGACAGCGGCGGGGAGCGGCCTCCACCCTTGCTGGTTCAGGGGGCTGTCGGCCCCGGCGATTCGGTGAGACGCAATGACCGACGAACACCCCACCCGGCATTGGCGGACCAGGCTCGTGCACCCCCGGGTCGCCGCATCGCAGGATTTTCGCGCCCTCGTCCCCGCCATTCATCGCGGCTCGACCGTGCTGTTCGAGCGCGTCGCCGAGGCTCGCGACGACTGGCGGGGCGAAGGCTACTCCTACGGCCTCTACGGTACGCCGACGACGCGGGAACTCGCGCTGCGCATCGCCGACCTCGAAGGCGCGCGCGCGGGCTTCGTCGTGCCGGGCGGCCAGGCGGCGATCGCGCTGATCTATCTCGCCTTCTGCCGTGCGGGCGATCACGCCCTCCTGCCCGAGACCGCCTATGGGCCCAACCGCGAACTCGCCGATGAGCTGCTGGCCGGGCTCGGCATCACGGTCGAGACCTATGATCCGCTGATCGGCTCCGGCATCGCTGCGCTGATCCGGCGAAACACGCGGCTGATCTGGTGCGAGAGCCCCGGCACGATCACCATGGAGGTGCAGGACGTGCCGGCCATCGTCGCCACAGCGCATGCGGCGGGCGTACCTGTCGCGCTCGACAACACCTATGCGGCGGGCGTGTTGTTCGATGCCTTCGCGCTTGGGGTCGATGTCAGCATGCAGGCGCTGACCAAATATGTCGGCGGCCATAGCGACATCCTGCTCGGCACCGTCTCGGTCGGGACGGCGGAGGCGCAGGAGCGGATCGGCGCGACACACCGCCTGCTCGGCATGGCGGTGTCGCCGGACGATTGCGCGCTTGCCCTGCGCGGGCTGGAGACGCTGGCTGTTCGCCTCGACCGCCTGGAAAAGACGACGCTGGAGGTCGCCCACTGGCTCAAGGCGCGCCCCGAGGTCGCGCTCGTGCTCCACCCGGCCCTGCCGGACTGTCCGGGGCACGAGATCTGGCGGCGCGATTTCACCGGCTCGGCGAGCGTGTTCTCGGTGGTGTTCGAGCCGGGCTGGGATACGCAGCGCGTCACAGATTTCGTCGAGGCGCTGCGCCTGTTCCGGCTGGGCTTCAGCTGGGGCGGCACGCATAGCCTGGCGATGGCCTACCCGCCGTTGCCGCGGACGCAGCGCGGCTATGATGGCCGGATCGTCCGGCTGAATGTCGGCCTGGAGGAGCCCGCCGACCTCATCGCCGACCTGGAGCAGGCCCTGAAGCAGGTCGCGTAGCGTGACGTGAATTTGTCTTACCTGGACGCGCACGGCCATCCACACGGCCTCCGTGCACGTCATCTCTGGCGACAAAGCCATGGCGATCCCCCTCTGGCGATCGCCCCTCTTGGCGATTACTTGCCAGACGAGGCACTGTTTCGCACGCGATCGGCTGAAGAAGGAGAAGAGCAATGACTGGCGCAACTGAACGGGCCGTGCTGGCCGGTGGCTGCTTTTGGGGCATGCAGGATCTGATCCGGCGTCGCCCGGGCGTCATCTCCACACGGGTCGGCTATTCCGGCGGCGACGTGCCGAATGCGACCTATCGCAATCATGGCACCCACGCCGAGGCGATCGAGATCGTCTTCGACCCGGAGAAGACGAGTTTCAGGGATATGCTCGAATTCTTCTTCCAGATTCACGACCCGACCACGAAGAACCGGCAGGGCAACGACATCGGCCTGAGCTATCGCTCGATGATCCTCTACGGGTCCGAAGAGCAAAGGAAAGTGGCGGAGG
Organism: Allobosea sp. P1_A7; assembly: GCF_056406775.1. Lineage (NCBI taxonomy): Bacteria > Pseudomonadati > Pseudomonadota > Alphaproteobacteria > Hyphomicrobiales > Alloboseaceae > Allobosea > Allobosea sp. P1_A7. The sequence continues at coordinate 7,853 of NZ_JBFTZN010000170.1, read as the reverse complement.
AGACGATCGCCGATGTCGATGCCTCGGGCCTGTGGCCGGGAAAAGTCGTCACCGAACTGGTGCCGGTCTCCGACTTCTGGGAGGCCGAGCCGGAACACCAGGATTATCTCGAGCGCCAGCCCGGGGGGTACACCTGCCATTTCGCCCGCCCGGACTGGAAGCTGCCGCGCCGCAGCCACGCCGCCTGACGATCGCAGGCAGGGGCATGGAGAAGGGCTCGGCGCGACGAGCCCTTCGGCGGGTTGGCGGATCAGTTCCAGAGCCTGGCACTGCCTGAGGCCGTGTCGATGACCATGCCGGGGCCGAGTGCAGGACCAGGCCGTCGGCTTTGGCCGGCCGCAGAGACGCCTTCGCGCCCGGCCTGATCACGATCCCTCTCCTCGGCAGCCCGGGAATGGCGTTCGCTTCGGGCCCGTTCCCGGCGTCCTGGTCCTGGTCGGGACGATAGCGACGGTCCGCACGCGCCCCGGCGCAGACCCGCCCCAATGACAGCCACGCGCCGATGCCTTGGTCGTGAACGCACGCGCCGGGTCCTAGCGCGAGCCGACGATCACCCTTGCAGTCGACATCAGGCCCAGTTTGCCGTYCCGGATGGACTGGCGCGCCAGGTCGAGGACTTCGCTGCGGATCCGCTCCGCCGTCTCAGCATCGGCCTTGGCGAGCCCGGCAACGACCGGGGCGGCGATGTCGTTCATGAACTGCCAGTATTGCTCCGGCGTCTCGTGAACCATCTCGGCCGACACCTCCTCTTCGGTGATGTCGTGCAAGCCCGCTGCGGCAAAGGCGGAACGCATCAGGCCCTCCGGCGCGCAGCGAAACAGGCCTGGCGAACCCGGTGGTGGCGGCGGCATCTCAACATCGCGCGCAATCGTGCCCATGATGGTCGTTGCCCAGGGATTCTTCTCCGGGGCGCCCCACACGGCGGCGCAAATGCGAGCGTTCGGCTTTGCCACGCGTGCGAACTCGCGCACTGCCGCATCGATGTCGGGGAAGAACATGAAGCCAAAGCGGCAGAGTACGGCGTCGAAGCTCGCATCGTCGAAGGGCAATGCACCGGCATCGCACGGTCTGGTGTCGAAATTCCGCAGGCCGCGACGCGCAGCGTTCTCTGCCGCCACCGCCAGCATGGCTTGCGAGAGGTCGGTCACGGTCACGCGACCACGCGGGACCAACGCCGCCGCCGTGAGCCCCGGCTCGCCGGTGCCGGCAGCCACATCCAGGACATGGGAATCGTCATGGAGATCGGCCTGTCTGATCATCGCCGCACCGAAGGGAGCAAGCCAACTCAGGACCAGGCGATCCCATGTCTTCCAGCCGGCGGAAAAACGATCCCAGGTGTCGCGCTGCTGGTCGCGGATCTGATCGAGGTTCGTGGACATGCACGTTTTCCTTCCGTGATGCACTTCCGACCCGAAAACTGAGACCAGCATGGACCGACTGCGGCAGGTTTCAACCCGTTTCGCCGTGCAACGGTGCTCGCGGGGGCGAGACGTTGACCTCAGCGCCTCAGGCTGCCTGGTCTGCCATGCCCGTTCGAAGGGCCAGCACGGCGGTGACGAGCTGGTCCAGATCCTCCAGCCTCGTCCTGTGATTGCAGATCGCCACGCGCAGGCAGTGCCGCCCCCGGAGCGTCGTGTCGGACAGGGCAGCAATGCCGGTCTCCTGGAGGCGAAGCATGATCTCGACATTGATCTGCTTGACGCGCTCCTCGTCACGGCCCTCCGGAGCGACACGAAAGCAGACGATATTGATCTCCGGCTGGGCAACCAGCTCCAGGGCCGGCTGCGACCGGATCAACTCGGCGAGATAGGCGGCCTGCGCGAGGTTCTGGTCGATCAGGCGGCCGAATTTCGCAACGCCGTGCTCCATCAGCGCCATCCAGACCTTGAGGGCGCTGAAACCGCGCGTCGTCTGCAGCCCGTATTCGTATAGCCAGTCCCCAGACGCGATGCCCCGCGCAGTGGTCTGCAGATATTCCGGGGAGACGGCAAAGCTGTTCCTGTGGCTTCCCCGGTCACGGATCAGGGCGCAGCCGACCTCGAACGGAGCGTGGAGCCATTTGTGCGGATCGAGCGCCACGGAATCGGCGCGCTCGATGCCCCTCACCCGCCAGGCGTTCTTCGGTGCGATCGTCAGCAGGGCGCCGATGCAGCCGTCGACATGGAACCAGATGTTTTCATCGGCCGCGATGTCGGCGAGCGCCGCCAGATCGTCGACAGCCCCGGAATTGACGGTGCCGGCCGTGCCGATGATGCAGGCGGGATGAAAGCCCTCGGCCCGGTCCTGCGCGATCGCGGCCTGCAGCGCATCCAGGTTGATCCGGCAGCTGGGGCCGGTCGGAATCCGGCGCAAGGCCTTGTTGCCGAGCCCCAGCGCCTCGACGGCCTTGCGGTGGCAGGAATGGACCTGATCGGAGGCATAATAGCGCAACGGCAGATCCAGCGCGGCGACCCCGTGCTCGCGCAGATCGATCCCCGCCGCCGTGTTGCGCGCGACGGTCAGCCCGATCAGGTTCGCCACCGAGCCGCCGCTGACAAGAGTGCCGCTGGCCGAAGACGGCAGGCCGACCATATCGCGCAGCCAGCCGACGACCTGCTGGTCGAGCCGGGCAGCGGCATGGCTCCCGCCGCCCAGATTCGAGCCCTGAACGGCGGCGATGAAGTCGCCGAGCGCACCGGAGAAATTGCCCGCCCCCATGAACCACGACCAGAAGCGGGGATGGATATTGCCCATCGGATAGGCCAGCACGCTGTCGTGCACCAGGCCGTAGACCTGCTCGATCGGCATGGGCTGATCGGGCACGGGGGCGCGGAACAGCGCCTCGACATCCCCCGGCATCGGCCGCCAGACCGGCCGTTCGCGCAGATCCCTGAGATGGCGGACCGCGTCGTCGACGACGCGATGCGACAGTTCGGCAACCGCGTCCCAATCCTGCGGATCGAGCGTTTCCTCCCCGCCATATCCGTCGGGATCCGTCTGCATCGATGGGAACACGCGCGCGTCCATGGCTGTCTCCTCAGCGCTATTCGGCCGCGATCTGGAAACCGGGCGTCGATTGCGACAATGCCAGCTCCTCCGCATCCATCCCGGGCTGGATCGCGTCGAACATCGGGGTCGAGAGGTAGCGCTCGCCGGTGTCGGGCAGCATGCACAGGATGACGGAGCCCGCCGGCGCCGTAGCAGCGACCTCCCGGGCGACGCCAAAACTCGCTCCCCCCGAGATCCCGGTGAAGATCCCTTCCTTCTGCGCCAGCAGCCGGGCCCACTCGATCGCCTGCGGTCCGGCAATCGGAACCACGTCGTCATAGTAATGCTCGTCGATCGCCTCCTGCAGCACGTCGGGGATGAAATCCGGCGTCCAGCCTTGGATCGGATGCGGCTCGAAGGCGGGATGGCTGACCGATGGCGCGCCTCCCGCACCACGCTGCTGGCTCTGGCCGCTGCCGATCAGCTGCGCATTCGCCGGCTCGCTCAGTATGATCTTCGTCTCCGGACGCTCCCGCCTGAGCACGCGCGAGACGCCGACCACCGTACCGCCGGTGCCATAGCCGGTGACGAAATAGTCGAGGCGCGAGCCGGCGAAATCGCCGACGATCTCGCGGCCCGTGGTGGCCTCGTGGATGGCGGCATTGGCCTTGGTCTCGAACTGCCGGGCAAGGAACCAGCCATTCTTCTCGGCCAGTTCGACGGCCTTCAGATACATGCCGAACCCCTTTTGCGCCCGCGGCGTCAGCACGACCTTCGCGCCGAGCATCCGCATCAGCAGCCGACGTTCGACCGAAAAACTATCCGCCATGGTGACGACGAGCGGATAGCCCTTCTGCGCACAGACCATGGCGAGGCCGATGCCGGTATTGCCGCTGGTCGCCTCGACGACCGTCTGCCCGGGCCGCAAGGCGCCGCTGCGCTCGGCCTCCTCGATGACGGCCACCGCCAGCCTGTCCTTGACCGAGGCGGCCGGATTGAAGAATTCGGCCTTCACATAGATCGTGGCGTGATCGACGCCGAGATTGTTGATGCGGATGGCCGGGGTGTCGCCAATCGTGTCGAGCACGGTTTCGAACAGGCGGCCCCGACCTTGCGTCGTCCTCGAAATGTCCATCGAAGGCATGGTTTCCCTCCTTCATGACTGACTTCCGGCGGTGGCCATCCCGGCCGCCGCAGCTTCCGGCTGTGCGGATAGTCAGGGGATGCTAGGATGGCGGTGGGGTACTCCGCGTGGGAGCCACCGTTGGAGTGCGCATGGAATCGCAGGGTTCCGATGCCGATTTTTCAAGGCCCGGGCTCGAGCTCCGGCTCCTCGGTCCGCTGAAGCTCCTGCGCGCCGGTGCGGCCGAGACGCTTCCGCCCTCGCGCAAGGTGCGGGCGCTGCTTGCCTATCTCGCGCTGGCTTCGCGTCCGGTTCCCCGCGAGCGCCTCTGCAGCCTGTTATGGCAGGTCCCCGACGATCCGCGCGGCGAGCTGAGATGGTGCCTCAGCAAGCTGCGAGCGCTGCTCGACGACCCCGCTCATCGTCGCGTCTTAGCCTGCGATGACGGCATCGCGCTCGATCTCGCGGGCTGCGATGTCGATGTCCTGCGCCTGCTTGCGGCTGCCGAAGCCGGCTTCGGGCGGCTTGGCGACACGGAGCTGCAGTCGCTCACTGCCGCGGCGGAGCAAGAATTCCTGGAAGGCACCGAGCTCGCCCAGAGCATCGAGTTCGAACACTGGGTGGCGAGCCGCCGGAGCGAGTTCCGCTCGTTCGAAATCGCATTGRTGGCCGAGACGGCGCGCAGGACAGCGAGGGGAACGCCAGCAGGCTGGGCCGCGGCCCGCAGATGGATCGAGCTTTCGCCGTTCGATATCGGCGCGCACGCCCGGTTCCTGGCCGAACTCTACGATCGGCGCCTGATCGACGACTGCACCCGGCACCTCGAGAGGACCGCCAGGAGTTTCGCGGCCGACGGCATCGATTTCGCCCCCATCGCAGCCGCCTGGAGGGAGTTGAGGACGACGCCCGCGTCCGCCGCCGCCGCCGAGGCCGCCGGCCATGAGACGACAGAGCCTTCGGCGCAGCACCGGATTTCCGTTGCGATCATGCCGCTTCAGGAAGTGAGCCCGGACGGCATCGGCCCCAGCGATCTCGGCAACGCTCTGACACATGACGTGATCAGTCGCCTGGCGCGTCTGCGTGGGCTCTTCGTCATCGCGCGCGGCTCGGTCTTCGCGATTGCGCCGGAGCAGCTGGGATATCGCGAGATCGGCGAGCGGCTGGGCGTCCGCTATGTCGTCACCGGGCTGCTGGAGCGGCACGAGAGCGCCACCACCGCCGTCATCGAAGTCGTCGAGGCGGCGAGTGCGCATATCGTCTGGACGGACCGGTTCGAGGCCTCTTCGCTCGATCGGCTCGCCGTGCTCGACGAGATCGGCAACGGCATCGTTTCGGCGATCGCTTCCGAAATCGAGACCGCGGAGCGCAATCGCGCGATCCTGAGACCTCCGGAGTCGCTCGACGCGTGGGAAGCCTATCATCGCGGGCTCTGGCACATGTACCGCTTCACCGCCGCGGAAAATGAGCAGGCCGCGGCGTTCTTCCGCCGCTCGGCGCAGCTCGACCCGACCTTTTCGCGCGCCCAGGCCGGCCTGTCCTTCACGCATTGGCAAAGGGCCTTCCAGCGCTGGGGCGAACGGAATGACGAAGTCCGACGGGCCATCGAAACCGCCGAACAGAGCCTGTTGATCGACGAGCAGAATCCCGCCGCCCATTGGTCGATGGGACGAGCCATGTGGCTCGTCGGCGATCAAGCCGAAGCCATCGGCGCGCTGGAACGGTCCGTGGCGCTCAGCCCGAATTTCGCGCTCGGGCATTACGCTCTCGCCTTCGTCCACTGCCAGGCGGGGGATCCCGAGACCGCGATCGCGGCGTCCGACCACTCCCGTCTGCTGAGCCCGCATGATCCCTTGCTGTTTGGCATTCTGGGCACGCGTGCGATGGCGCTGGTCAGGCTGGGCGCCTTCGCGGAGGCGGCGCATTGGGGCGTGAAGGCGGCCGCGCGCCCCAATGCGCATGTGCACATCCTGGCCATCGCCGCGCATTGCCTCGCGCTTGCCGGCCGTATCGAGGAGGCGCGCACCCACGTCGCACGCATCCATGCCCTCAACCCGGGTTACCGGCTCGACGATTTCCTGACTACGTTCAGGTTCGAAGCGGATACCCAGATGCGCTACCGCAAGGCTGCGGCAGCCATCGGCCTGGCCCCGTGAAAGCGCGAGGTGCAGACAGTCGCGCTCAGCCCCAAAATCCGGAAATGCCGTCCCACAGCAATTTCAGCGCCGTCACGACAAGAAGCGCGTAGCAGGCGCGATAGATCTGGCGCTGGTCGAGCGCGCCGTGCAGCCGCCAGCCCAGCCCGACGCCCATGGGAATGGCGAGCAGGCAAAGCGCCATCAAGGTCCAGACATGGGCGCTCGGCTTCACCAGCAGCAGCCACGGCACCAGCTTGGTCGCGTTGCCGACCGTGAAGAACAGGCTCGTGGTGCCCGCATAGATCTCCTTGCCGAGGCCGAGCGGCAGCAGATACATCGCCAGCGGCGGCCCGCCGGAATGGGCGACCATGGTCGTGACACCCGAGGCGAGACCAGCCGTGATCGCCTTCGGCGTCGAACGCGGCCGGATCGTCACCTCAGCGCCTCCGACAAGCCAGAGGCCGACGAAGATCAGGGTGATCACCCCCATCGCGAGCGTGACAGTCCGGTGGTCGAGAGAGCGGAACAGCAGAAAGCCCGCCCCGATGCCGATCACGAGCCCCGGCAGGAGCAGCACGAGATCCGGCTTCGACCAGGTCGAGGGCTTGAAGTAGCGCAGCGCATAGAGATCCATCGCGATGAACAGGGGCGCGAGCAGCCCGCCGGCAGTGACCGGGTCCATCACGAGGGACAACAGCGGAATGCCGATGATGGCGAAGCCGCCGCCAAAAGCTCCCCGCATGAAGCCAATCAGAAAGACGCCGGCAAAGGCGACCAGGATCGTGGCCCAGGTCAGGTCCATGTGGCGGCCTCCATGGAGGACGCGTGCCGGTCTCCGCCTGCGCAAGGGCCCATCGCGGCCGAGGAGGCCATCATCCCCTCCTCGCTCCACCGGAAGGGCTGACGAGGCCGCGGACCGCGCCTTCGATCTCGCTCCGCGCCAGGCCGATATCCCGCAATGCCGCGTCATCACATTCGCGAAGCCATGCAATCGCGTCGCGGCGGACGAAATAGCCCGCGATCCAGCGGTAACAGGCGCCGAGCAGCCGGAACGGTGCGCCGGGCGTCCCTGCGACCGCAGGCCGGGCGAAGGTTGCAGGAATGGGCGTCACGGAAGGTGAGATTGAAGGAATTGCAGACATGTCCTGTCTCCCAATGCTCGATCCGGGCAAGGCGACACCACAGCCGCAAGCGCTCGCCGAGCGGGCCACCTGCTGCTTTGAGTCCCGAAGACGTCGCGGCTCCCGGTTCAATCACGTTGATGCGGACAAAATGATCCGACATAATGCTCCGAGCAATCGAAACATTGACCTCGGTGCAATAATGTCGAAATCCGATTATCTGAAGCTCGCCGACGCGATCGCCGCGGAGATCGCCGACGGCACGCTCAAGCCGGGCGACCGCCTGCCGCCGCAGCGCAGCTTCGCCTATGACCGCGCGATCGCCGTCTCGACGGCGAGCCGCGTCTATGCCGAGCTGTTGCGCCGCGGCCTCGTCGTCGGCGAAGTCGGCAGGGGCACCTTCATCTCAGGCGATGCCAGGCGTGGCGTGGCGGCGCCAGGCGAGCCGCATGGCAGCCGGATCGACCTCGAGTTCAATTACCCGATCCTTCCCGACCAGACCGTGAT
>NZ_JBFTZN010000169.1:0-12437 GCF_056406775.1 Allobosea sp. P1_A7 | reverse complement strand
GCAAGACACTGGCCGACAGGCTTTCGAGCCTGCGCGACGCGCTTGACGATAAGAGCCTCTATTCGCCGGATGCCACGGCAGCCGGGCGAAGGGCGCTGCGCAACGAAGCGCTGGGACTGCTCGCCATCGGCGCCCCCGAGACCAGCGCGCGCCTCGCAGACACCCAGTTCGGCGCCGCCGACAACCTGACCGACCGGCTTGCGGCACTCGCCGCCATGACGCTGATCCCGGGGGAGGCTCGCGAAGCCCTGATCCGGCGCTTCGCAGAGCGCTATGCGGCTGAGCCGCTCGTGCTCGACAAATGGCTGATGGCGCAGGCTCTGATCGCCGAGCCCGGCACGCTCGGCCGCGTCAAGGACCTGATGCGGCACCCGACCTTCTCGCTCGGCAACCCGAACCGCGTCCGCTCGCTCATCGGCGGGTTTGCCGCCAACCTGACGCAGTTCAACCGACCCGATGGCGCCGGCTATGATTTCGTGGCGGATATCGTGATCGCGCTCGATCGGACCAATCCCCAGATCGCCTCGCGCCTGCTCGGTTCCTTCAAGACCTGGCGCACGCTGGAGCCGGGCCGTCGCGGCCTCGCTCAGGCGGCCCTCACCATGGTGTCGCGCACCCCCAATCTGTCGCGGGACGTCGCCGATATCGCAGAGCGCGCACTCGCCTGAGAGGYGGGCGCGCACCGCCTGTCCAGTTCGTTAACGATTTATTACCCGCACAAGATTCATTCTATGAATTACTACAACCATAGGGCGAATTCTGAGCCCCTGATTCAACTCAAAGCTAGACAAACCGATTCGGTCGGATTCAACTGGCGGTGATTCGAGGGGATGCGGCACGTCTCCCGATCTTACTGACGGTACTGTTATCCGAAGGGGGAACGGGCATGGCGCGTGCGAACGCGACCTGCGCGGCAACGCGCGCAGGCACGATTCTGGGTGTCGCAAGATCGCTGACTCATCCGCTCTACCAGCGGTTTGAGAAGGCTGAGCCGACCTTTCGCAAAGTCATTCCTGCCCTCGTCCTCGGCTTTTTTGTCCTGTTCGGTGCCGGCGCCTATATCCAGACCTCCGCGATGCGTGACGATGCATTGTCGGATGCGATATCTGATCTCGACCTCGTTGCGTCACTGATCGCGCGAGAACTCGACATCGCGACAAAGATCGATGCGGCACCTGCAACTGTTCTTGCCGCACTTGCGACCAAGCACCTGTCCTCACATGGCCGCCTCGTCCATGTCAGCGATGCCAGCGGTCAGGTCATCGCCAGCGAGCCGGTGATTGGACAGGCCCGGCGCACGCTGGTCGATTTCCTTGGCCAGACCCAGCCGCTGACCGTGTTCGGCGACCGGGCCGGCGTCATGAAGATCGTCCTCCCAGGCGGCCTTGAGACCTTCGCGACCGTCCGCAACCTCGCCGCCCCGCTCGGCCAGGTTGCGGTCTTGCAACCCGCGTCGCGGGTGCTGTCGCTCTGGAATGAGCGCAGTCGCGCGCTCACCATCCTGTTCGGCTCGGCCGCGCTGGTCCTTTCTGCCCTTACCGTCGCCTTCCTGATGCAGTCGAAGCGCGCCCGCGCCGCCGACGAGGACTGCGACTGCGTGCGCGAACGTATCGATACCGCGCTCAACCGCGGCCATTGCGGCCTCTGGGACTGGGACCTCGCGCGCGGCCGCATCTACTGGTCGGACTCGATGTATGCGATGCTCGGCTATGACCGCGCCGGCGACTTCATGTCCTTTGGCGAAGTCAATGCCTTCATCCATCCGGCCGATGTCGATCTCTACGCGCTCGCCGACGCGATCAGCCGCGGCGAGGCCGACCATCTCGACCAGGAATTCCGGGTTCGCGACGTCAATGGCGGCTGGGTCTGGCTCAAGGCCCGCGCCGAGCTGGTCACCGACCGGCGCACCCATTCGCAGCACCTCGTCGGCATCGCAGTCGACATCTCCGAGCAACGCCGCATGGCCGAGCAAACCGCGACAGCCGATGCCCGCCTGCGCGATGCCGTCGAGGCCATCTCGGAAGCCTTCGTGCTCTGGGACGCGGATAATCGTCTCGTGCTCTGCAACGCCAAATACCAGCAGTTGCACCAGCTTTCCGCCGAAGCCGTCCACCGGGGCGTCAGCCACGAAGAGGTGATGAGCCTCAGCGCCCAGCCCAATATCGACCGCGAGCCGACCCGCCACTCCCGCGAGAACGGCACCTCCTACGAGGCGCGCCTCTCCGATGGCCGCTGGCTCCAGATCAACGGACGCCGCACGAAGGATGGCGGCTCGGTTTCGGTCGGCACCGACATCACCACGCTGAAGCAGCAGGAAGAGCGGCTCACCCAGTCCGAGCATGAACTCCTGATGCATGTCACCAATCTCAAGGCCTCACGCCAGAAGCTCGAGGCGCAGGCTCAGCAACTCGCCGATCTCGCCGAGCGCTATCTAGAGCAGAAGGCTGCCGCCGAAACCGCCAACCGCGCCAAGTCGGAATTCCTGGCGAATATGAGCCACGAGCTGCGCACGCCGCTCAACGCCATCATCGGCTTCTCCGAGATCATGGAGAACGGGATGTTCGGTGCCCTCGGCAGCGAACGCTATGTCGAGTATGTCCGCGACATCCGCACCAGCGGCGGCTATCTGCTCAGCGTGATCAACGACATCCTCGACATGTCGCGGCTGGAATCCGGCAAGCGCCGGCTGGAAGCCTCCGATGTCGCGGTCGACCTCGTCGTGGCCGAGGCAGTGCATGAGGCCCAGGACCAGATCGCGCGCAAGGACCTCACCCTGACCGTCGAGGGGGCCAAGAACCTGCACCTCGTCGCCGATCCGCATGCGCTCTACCAGATTCTCCAGAACCTGCTCGACAACGCGATCAAGTTCACCCCCACCGGCGGGCGCGTCGCCATCCGCACGCGGCAGGTGCCGGACGCGCTCAACATCTATGTCGAGGATACCGGCATCGGCATCCCGAAGGAGAAGATCGACCGTATCGGCCGGCCCTTCGAGCAGGTCGAGGGCGAGCTCATCCGCAGCCATGGCGGCTCCGGCCTCGGTCTCGCCATCGCCCGGTCCCTGACGGAGCTCCATGGCGGCTCGCTGCGCCTGCGCTCGACCAGCGGCGCCGGCACGATCGTGATGGTGCATCTGCCCCTGAACGGGGGCGCCGGGCGGATCAACGCCCAGGCTGCGTAAGGCTCCCTCAGCCCTGACGGGCTGCGCCCAGCACCCGCTTGAAGATTCCGCGCACGGCGCTCCGCGTTTCGTCCAGTTCTGCGCGCAGCACCTTGGCATCCGGCCGGCCAACGGCCGTCGCGATCCGGCGCAGCACACGCTCCGGCACCGCCTTCGGATCGAAGGCCTCCTCAACGGTGAAGCGCTGCCAGAGCTGCACGTCGCCAATCAGACGGTGCGCCTCCACGAGAACCGAGGCATGCGGTTGGGCCAGCAGCCCGGCTTCGCGCGCAGCGACGAAGACCGACGCGGTATCGCGTGCCAGAAGCCCGGGATGAGCGCTGGCGTGAGCCAGGATCAGGAACTGCGCCAGGAAATCCAGATCCGTCAGCCCACCCGCAGCAAGCTTGAGATCCCATGGATCGCTTTCACCCTTCTCCCTGGCGATCAGCGCCCGCATATCGGCAACCGCCGCAGCGACTTTGGCCGGCTCGCGCCTGCGGCCCAGGATGGCCGCGATCGCCGCTTCAGTGCGGCGCGCAAGCCCAGCATCGCCGGTGATGACGCGGGCACGCGTCAGCGCCATCTCCTCCCAGATCTCGGCTTCGCCGCCGTGATAGGCCTCGAAGCCGGCGAACTGGGTTGCGGCCGGGCTCTTGTTGCCGGAGGGCCGCAGCCGCATGTCGACCTGGTAGAGCGTGCCACGCCGCGTCGGCACCGTCAGGGCCGCAACGAGGCGCTGCGTGAACCGGATATGCCAGGTCACCGGATCGAGCGATTTGCGCCCGGTGCTGGCCTCAGATGCAGCCGGCCGGTCATAGAGCAGGATCAGGTCGAGATCGGAGGACGGCGTCAGCTCGCCCGCCCCGAGCCGGCCGAGCCCGAGGACCACCGTCTCCGCCCCCTCGACCACGCCATGGTCTTCTGCGAAAGCCGTCTTGGTGTCGTCGAAGGCGACGCACAGGCAGGCATCGGCCACCGCGCAATAGGCCTGACCGGCCTGTTGGGCGGCATAGACGCCCGAAAGCAGCCGCGCCCCGACGAGGAAGTTCTCCTGCCGGGCCGCGTCGCGCAGTCGATCGAGCCCGTCCTCCACGCTGGGCGGCGGCGTCCCGACAGCGGCGCGAATGCGCCGCGCGACCGCCTCGCCATCGAGCACGGATGAGGTGAAGGCCGGGTCGATGACTCCGTCGAGCACATGCGGGTGCAGGGCGGCGACCTTGGCCAGGCGGGGGGCGCTGCCAAGAATCTCGGCGAAGATCGTCAAGAGCGAGCCGTGCGAACGCAGCAGGGTCAGCAGTTCGACAGCCGCCGGCATCCGAACGAAGGCGTTGTCGAGATGGGCGAGTGCACCATCGGGATCGGCCGTGCGGCCCAGCGCCACGAGCAGCGCCGGCGTCAGCTCGGTCAACACCTCACGGGCGCGCGCACTGGTGACGGCAGCACGGCGGCCGAAATGCCAACCRCGCACGGTCTCCGCCACGGTTTTTGGGGCGCGAAAGCCGAGCTTGCCCAGCGTTTCCAACGTATCGGGATCAAGCTCGGTGCCGGTGAAGCTCAATGTGCCTGCCTCGCTCGCCAGGCTCGGACCTTCTTCGAACAGCAGCCCATAATGGCCTTCGACGCGCTTGGCATGAGCCGTCAGCGCCTTGCCGAAAGCGGCCGTCGAGGGATAGCCGCAGAAACGGGCAAAGGCCTCGAGATCGGCCTTCTGCGTCGGCAGCGTCTGCGTCTGCTCGTCATTGCGCATCTGCAGCCGGTGCTCGATCGTGCGCAGGAAGCGATAGGATTCGCCGAGCTCGTCGCGCGCCTGGGGCGTGATCCAGCCTTCGCGGGTCAGTTCGGCCAGCATGTCGAGGGTCCGCGCACCGCGCAAAGCCGGACGCCTGCCGCCGAAGACGAGCTGCTGTGTCTGCACGAAGAACTCGATCTCGCGGATGCCGCCGCGCCCGAGCTTCACGTTATGGCCGGCGACCGCAACGGTCTCGTGGCCCTTCACCGTCTGAATCTGGCGCTTCATCGCATGGATGTCGGCGATCGCGGCGAAGTCGAAATATTTGCGCCAGATGAAGGGGGCGAGATCGCGGATGAAGCGGTGGCCGAGTTCGAGGTCGCCCGCCACGGGGCGCGCCTTGATCATCGCCGCCCGTTCCCAGTTCTGACCGACGGTCTCATAGTAGGAATAGGCGGTCGGCAGCGCGACGGCGACATGCGTCGAGCCGGGATCGGGCCGCAGCCTGAGATCGACGCGGAAGACGTAACCGTCCGGGGTCCGCTCCTGGATGATCCGGGCGACCTGTTGCGTCAGCTTGACGAAGAAGCTCGACGGCTCGGCGACGCCCGCGGCCTCGGCCGCTTCGGGATCGAAGAAGACGACGATATCGATGTCGGAGGAGTAATTCAGCTCGCCGGCGCCGTGCTTGCCCAGCGCGAGCACGACGAGGCCTGAGCCCGGGCCTGGATTGGCTGGATCGGCCAGGGTAATCCGCCCGAGGTCGGCCGCCTGCCGCAATGCATGCGCAACCGCCAGCCGCACCGCCATGTCGGCGGTCGCGGTCAAGGCGGCCGTCACCGTCTCGACATCCCAGAGGCCGCCGATATCGGCGAGCGCCACGAGCAGCGCCATGGCCTGGCGAAAGCGCCGCAAGCCCCGCATCAGTTCGCCGGTCTCGCATTCGGCGGCGGCACCCAGAGCTTGGATATCACCGAGCAGGGCGTCCCGCCGCGCTTCCGGCTGCAAGGTCAGGGAGGCGAGCAGCCCTTCGGGATCAAGCCGCATGACCTGCGCGAGAAAAGGCGAATGCGCCAGCAGACCAGCGACGAGTTCGGTCGAACGCGGATAGTCCGCGAAATGGGCGGCGAGAGCCTGGGCGGCCTTCTCGTCCCGCAGGCGATCGATCAGGTCATGCGCGATGAGCGCATCGGCCTTGGCCCGCGCCGGCAGGACGGGCGCGCTCGAAACTCTCTCGCAAAGCTGCCCGTCCATTGCATAACCCCGCCGATCAAGCCGACTGGAGGCCAGCAGGGTTCGCCTGCGCTGTCGAGGCGGGAAACGCTCCTTCCCCGGCTGTTTCCACAGGCTTGGGCGGAGCTTCCGGCAACAGCATGACAACGCGCAGGCCCGGCGCATTGTCCTCGAGCCTGATCTGGCCGCCATGGAGCCGGACGACGCCGGCCGCGAGCGAGAGGCCGAGCCCGAAGCCGGGCTTGCTGCGGCTCTGATCCAGCCTGACGAAGCGCTCGAGAACGCGACCGCGGTCGGCCTCGGGAATACCTGGCCCATTATCGGTCACGGAGAGCTCGATCTGTTGCCCGACCACCCCGGCGGCAACGCGCACGATGGGGGCGGCCTCCCCGGTCGGCTTGCCATATTTCAGGGCATTGTCGATCAGGTTGGCGAGCGCCTGTCCGATCAGCTCGCGATTGCCCAATACGCGCAGGTCAGGCGTAACCTCGGTGACGATCTCAAGACCCGCCTCTTCCGCCAAGGGTTCGTAGAGCTCGGCGAGCCCCGAAACGACCTCCGAGAGATCCAATTCGGCCATGCTGTCATTGATCCGCCCCGTTTCCAGCCGCGCGATCATCAGCAGCGCATTGAAGACGCGGATCAGATTGTCGGCCTCGTCGATGGAGGCATCCAGTGCGCCGCGGAGTTCGTCCGGCGACTGGGCGGTCCGGAGCGCCTCCTCGGCCCGATTGCGCAGACGTGTCAGCGGCGTCTTGAGATCATGCGCGATATTGTCGGAGACCTCCTGCATGCCAGACATCAACTCGCCGATCCGGTCGAGCATGGCATTGAGATTGAGCGCCAGCCGATCCAGCTCGTCGCCGGTACCGGAGATCGCGAGCCGTCCCTTGAGATCCCCCGCCATGATGGTCTGGGCGGTATCGGTCATGTCGTCGATGCGCTTGAGCACGCGCCGCGCCACAAACCAGCTCGCGAAGCAGCCCAGCACGAAGACGAGCAGAAGCGACCAGCCGGCCGCCCGCCGGATCACCACGCCCAGCCGGTCCCGTTCCTCGAGATCCCGGCCGACGAGCAGCCTGAAGCCGGCCGGAAGCACGAAGACCCGGACGATGGCGCGGCTCGGCGAGTCGAGCGCGTCGCTGCTGCGGGAATATTCGATCTCGCTCTCACCCGGCAGGTCGAGAGCGCCCGGCTGCAGTGCCTCGACATTTCCGGCCAGACGCTCGCCGACCGGCGTCGTCACGAGATAAAGCGAAGCGCCCGGCGCGCGCGAGCGCCGCTCGATGATATTGACGAGGCGCCTGATGCCACCCAGGCGCTGCTGCTCGGCGAGCCCCTGGATCTCGGCGTCGATCGTCGATCGGATCTGGTCATCCAGCAGCCGCTTGGCATTCCAGGCGACATAGCCGAGCACAAACCCGGCGAAGAGCGCGAAGATGACGAGATAAATCGCGGTCAGCTTGAAGGCGGTGGTGCGGAACAGGTTCGGCAGGAAGCGCTGCTTCCTCTTCGGAGCCTGAGACGCACCGGAGCCCGGCGAGACGATGTCAGCGGGTCGTGTCACGAACCATGTATCCCGCGCCGCGAATGGTGTGGATCATCGGATGCTCGAAGCCCTTGTCGACCTTCGAACGCAACCGCGAGACATGCACGTCGATGACGTTGGTCTGCGGATCGAAATGATAGTCCCAGACATTTTCGAGCAGCATCGTGCGCGTCACGACCTGCCCGGCATGCTTCATCAAATACTCGAGCAGGCGGAATTCGCGTGGCTGCAGCGGTATCTCGCTGTCGCCGCGCGTGACCCGGTGGGCCAGCCGGTCGAGCACGAGATCGCCGACGCGATAGGTCGTCGGCTCCGAGGCCGGCGCCGCACGCCGCCGCGACAGCACCTCGACGCGCGCCAGCAGCTCGGAGAAGGCATAAGGTTTCGGCAGATAGTCGTCGCCGCCGGCACGCAAGCCCTTGACGCGGTCATCGACCTGCGCGAGCGCCGACAGGATCAGCGCCGGCGTCGCATCGTTCTGCTCCCTGAGCGAACGGATCAGCGACAGGCCATCGAGGCGCGGCAGCATGCGATCGACCACCAGAACGTCATAGCCGCCCCCCTCCGCCATCGCATAGCCCTGCAGGCCGTCGGCGGCATGATCGGCAACATGCCCAGCCTCGCGAAAGGCCTTGACGAGATAGGCCGCCGCTTCGGCGTCGTCTTCAACGATAAGGAGTCGCATGACGGCAGGTTACCTCAGGAAACTGAAAAACGGCAGGCCGGATGAATACATCCGGCCTGCCGCGTTAAGGCTGGTTTACCTGGCAGGGGCGACTGAAGGCCAGGAAGCCTGCCCAACCTTGTTTAGGCGGCCGGCTGACGGCCGACCTCGAAGCTGACCTCGCGCTCCTTGCCGTCGCGCCACACGGTCAGGGTCGTCTTGGTACCCGGTGCGAAGACCGCGATCTTCTTGGAGAGATCGCGGGCGTCGGCGACCTTGTCGCCATTGACGGCGATGATCGTGTCACCACGCTTGATGCCTGCCTTGGCGGCGGGACCATTGGCCTGCGCCTCGGCGATCAGGGCGCCATGCGGCTCCTTGAGGCCGATCGCATCGGCGACTTCGGCGGTGACCGGCTGGATCTGGACGCCGATGAAGCCACGGGCCACGGAGCCATCCTTCTTCAGCGAGGCGACGACGCTGTCGACCGTGGCAGCGGGAACGGCAAAGGCGATGCCGACATTGCCGCCCGACGGCGAGTAGATCGCGGTGTTCACGCCGACGACCTCACCCTTCTGGTTGAAGGTCGGGCCACCCGAGTTGCCGCGGTTCACGGCCGCATCGATCTGCAGGAAGTCGTCATAGGGACCAGAGCCGATGTCGCGCCCCTGGGCCGAGACGATGCCCGCGGTCACGGTGCCGCCGAGGCCGAAGGGGTTGCCGACAGCCAGCACCCAGTCGCCGATGCGCGGCTTCGTCTTGGCGAGCTGGACGAAGGGGTAGTTGCCCTCCTCGGTGACCTTCAGCAAGGCGATATCGGTCCGCGGATCGGTGCCGATGACCTTGGCCGCAAGCGTCTTGCCGGAATCGGTGACGAGCTGGACCTCGGTCGCGTTCTGAACGACGTGGTTATTGGTCACGACATAGCCGTCCTGGCTGACGAAGAAGCCCGAACCCTGCGACATGCCCTGACGCGGCTGCGGCTTGCCCTGACGCGGGCCCTGGCCCTGGCCCTGACCCTCTTCACCGAAACGGCGGAGGAAGCGCTCGAGCGGGTGGCCGGGCGGCAGACCTTCGATGCCGCTCTCGCCATCCTCGGCGGAGGCGGCAGCGACGCTGGTCTTGACGCGAACGGAAACGACAGCCGGCTTCACGTGATCGACCATGTCCGCAAAGGACGGGAGCTGGGTCTGGACGCCGGAGAGCTGGATCGGCTGGGCAAAGGCGCTGTGATTCTGCATGAGAGCGCCATCCGCGAGACCAGCGGCAAGACCGATGCCCAGCGTGGCCGCACCGGCGATCAAGGCGCCGCGCTTGAGGATGGACTTGRAAGTGGTAGGGGTCGTCATGGTTTTACCTCTGCGACTGACGGCAGGGGCATTCCCTGCTTGGTGTCGTGACCATGACGGGTGGCGCCTTACCCCGTTTTCGCGCCGAGATGACGTTTTTGTAAGGTTGAGCGGACGGCGCCCCCCAGTGCGCTTGACGATTGAGACGGCGCTCCTGTCTCATGGGGGACGATGACTTTGCCGGACTGGCCTTGACGATGCGCGTTCTCACATTCGCGGCGATTGCCGCCCTCGCACTGGGCAGCAGTGCCGCTCCTCGCAAACCATCACGGCCTACCAAACCGGTTTGCGGCTCGCCCAGAAGCGCGGCTACGCGAACGCGGAATGCTACGCGCAGGTGTTTGCACGGCATGCCGTCGTGGTCGAGAAAGCCAGCGGAAACCGAGGTTGGTTTGCTCCCTCGACACCGGCCTACAATGCCGAGCTCCGCCGCCGCTGCGGCGTCGACCGGCTGGCCGATCTCGCGGCCCGCAAGCCCGCCCGCATCGCAGGCCGCAACACCTATGCGGGGCCCCAAACCCAGGGCGGAGCCTACCTTGCGGGCACGAAGATCGCGGCTCAGCGCGGATATTCAGGAGACAAGGTGGCCTGCTTTGCCCGGGTCTTCGCCGAGCACGCGACGTTCAGGCCATCGCCGATCCGTACCGGCTTTGTGGATTGGAGCGCCAACCTGGGCCCTGCCATAACGGGCGAGATGCAGAGTCAGTGCGGCATCTCCATCTGACCTGAGCGTCGGTGTTTGCGGCGGATTTCCCGAAGAGTGTAATCCGCCCTTCGGGCCGATGCTTTAGTTGCCGTCCCGCCTGATCAGCGCGTCAACCCGTGCCTGTTCGTCGTCGCTCAGGGGTTTCGTCTGCTGCCCGGCCGACGTCCGCATCAGCCGGCTTCTCCGGCCGAGATAGGCAAGGCCGAAGGCAAGGATCAGGAACGGCGCGACCCACAGCGCAATGGTGCGGATATTGAGGGGAGGACTGAGCAGGACGAAATTGCCGTAACGTGCGACGACGAAATCGCGCACGGCCTCATCCGTATCTCCGGCCACCAGCCGCTCGCGCACGAGGATGCGCAGGTCGCGGGCAAGTGGCGCGTCGGAATCGTCGATCGACTGGTTCTGGCAGACGAGGCAGCGCAGGCCGCCGGAAATCTGGCGCGCCCGCTGCTCGAGCGTGGCGTTCGGCAGGACCTCGTCCGGCTGCACCGCCCTGACCGGGCTGGCGCAGAGCAGGCCGAGCATCAGCAAGGCAAGGACGCGACGCATGCGTTCACTCCGCCGGCTGGATGACGGCGCGCGTCGCGGCACGCCGCGGCACGGCGAGACGGAAGCGCCGGTCGGTCAGCGACAACGCTCCGCCGAAAGCCATGACGACGGCACCGATCCAGATCAGCAGGATGAGCGGCTTGTCATAGACCCTGACCGCGATTCCGCCGCCCTGCGGCTCGCCAAGGCTGACATAGACCTGGCTGAGGCCGTCGGTCCGAATGCCGGCCTCCGTCGTCGGCATGGCGCGGGCGGTATAGACCCGCTTCATCGCCTCGACGGGTTTCAGCTGTCTGTCGCCGGCAGAAACGCGGAAGCGCGCCACATCCTCGGTAAAGTTGGGGCCCTTGCGCGGCGTGACCGTCTCCAGGACCACGGTATAGCGGCCGCTGGTCAGGCTCTCGCCCGGCTTCAGCACGCCGATCCCCTCCGCGCTCCATGCGGCAGCCGCGATACCGATCACGCTGAGGCCGACGCCGGCATGGGCGAAGGCCGTACCCCAGGCCGAACGCGGCAGGCCGATTGCGCGCGACAGCATCGCCGAGGCGCCGCTCGCCCGCCGCACCACGCGCTCGCCGATATCCCAGGCCGCACCTGCGATGAGGAAGACGCCAAGCCCGATACCAAGCGGCGCCAGGACGGGGCCGCCACGCATGACCGCAACGACCGCAAGCCCGGAGACGATTGCGAGCACGAGAGCAGCCGACATGCGCTGCGCCGCACCAAGCAGATCACCGCGCTTCCAGGCCAGCGTCTGGCCGATCGGCAGCAGCAGCAGCAGAGGCACGACCACGGGTACGAAGGTGGCGTTGAAGAACGGGGGGCCGACGGAAATCTTGTCGCCCGTCAGCATCTCCAGCACCAGCGGATAGAGCGTACCGATGAAGACGGTCGCGCAGGCGGTCGCGATGAAGAGATTGTTCACGACCAGCGCGCCCTCCCGCGAGATCGGGGCGAAGAGGCCGCCCTGCCGCAGCAGCGGCGCGCGCCAGGCGAAGAGCGCCAGCGAGCCGCCGACGAAGAAGACCAGGATCGCAAGGATGAAGAGGCCGCGCCCGGGATCGCTGGCGAAGGAATGCACCGAGGTCAGGACGCCGGAGCGAACGATGAAGGTACCGAGCAGCGAGAGCGAGAAGGTCAGGATCGCGAGCAGGMTCGTCCAGACCTTCAGCGCATCGCGCTTCTCCATCACCACGGTGGAGTGAATCAGCGCGGTGCCGGCCAGCCAGGGCATCAGCGAGGCATTCTCGACCGGGTCCCAGAACCACCAGCCGCCCCAGCCAAGCTCGTAATAGGCCCAGTAGGATCCCATCGCGATGCCGAGCGTCAGGAAGACCCAGGCCAGCAGCGTCCACGGCCTGACAGCGCGCGCCCAGACAGCATCGATGCGCCCGTCGATCAAGGCGGCGACGGCGAAGGCATAGGTGATGGAGAAGCCGACATAGCCGACATAGAGCAGCGGCGGGTGGATCGCGAGGCCGAGATCCTGAAG
>NZ_JBFTZN010000168.1:0-18600 GCF_056406775.1 Allobosea sp. P1_A7 | reverse complement strand
CGTCCACCCCGTCAGGTAGCCTTGGCCATGTCCGCTCGCGATCGTCACACCCTCTCAGCCTCCGTCTTCGTCGCCCTATGCAGGGGCGACGAGGTCCTCTTGCTGCGGAGGACGGCGACAGGGTGGATGGACGGTGCCTTCAGTCTTCCCGCTGGAGGGCTTGAGGCCGGCGAGACGATCGCCCAAGCGGCGATCCGGGAAGCCCTGGAAGAAGTCGGCGTGCGCATCGCGCCTGCTGATCTCGTCTACGTCCATACATTTCACAGTCTGACGGAGGGCCGGGACTGGGTCGGTCACGTCTTCACCGCAGCACGATGGGACGGCACGCCCAGGCTGATGGAAACCGGAAAGCACGCCGATCTCGGCTGGTGGCCGTTCGGATCATTGCCGCCCGAGACCATTCCCTATGTCCGGCAAGCCCTTTTGAACGTCAGCCAGGCCGTCTCCTATTCCGAGTATGGCTGGGGCGGCGCCCGGCAGGACAATGCCTTGCTGGAGGGATAGCCGAGCTCACTGCCCACCTGGCCAACAGCGAAGCGCGGCCCGCCTATCGGCATGCCTTTGAGGCTCAACGGGTCGTGAACACCGCCCAGCAACCGACCGGCTGATCGGGCTCCGGCTCGCATTCGTCATCTGCGTGGAAGGGGCGGCCGACACTCGCCGATTTCATGGGCTTGGCAGGAGGGTTAGGGCATCTGCTGGAAAAGCGGATTGCGGCTATGGGGAAAGCCGATGCGGACACAGGCTCGAGGTGGTTTGCGGAAGATCGGATCATCAAGCAGATTGCCGCGTACCGCAATTGCTGACGAGAGATCGTGGACGAGTTTCAGGAAACGCTAAGCCTTCGGATGCTCACGATCCCGGCCGGCATCGTGGCGCTGAGGGACGACCGCATCCAGCGGCGCTGGGATGTCGCGCTGGAATCCTACAGGATTGGAGCCGCCCCGGTGACGCAGGCACTCTACGCCGAGGTCACGGGGAGTTGGCCTTCGTCCCATGTGGACGCCAGATGCCCTGTCGAAAGCGTCTCCTGGCTCGACGCGGTTGCGTTCTGCAATCAACTGTCCGGAAAACGGGGCCTCACTGCGGCTTATGTCATCCACGACGACGCGCAAGGAGCGGATCTCCTCGCCGATGCCGACGGATATCGCCTTCCCACCGAGGCAGAGTGGGAACACGCCTGCCGTGCGGGAACGCGCGGGCCTCGCTATGGCGACCTCGGCGATATCGCCTGGTTCGCCGATAACTCGGGCGAGCGGCCCCAGCCCGTTGGCGGCAAGCAATCCAATGCCTGGGGTCTTTACGATATGCTCGGCAACGTATGGGAGTGGTGCTCCGACCAGTACGACCCGCAGGTCTACGGCGCCTACCGCATATTCCGTGGCGGCGGTTGGGCAGACGGCGAAAGAGGTTGCCTGGCAACCAATCGCCGTCGAAGCCATCCCACCTTCCGGATAGACGATCTGGGCTTTCGCCTCTGCGCAAACGCCGGAGTGTCGGGAACAGGCGGACGGATGGGCAGCTAAAGCATCGGCCCGAAAAGTGGATTGCGGTTTTCGGGGCAAAGCCGATGCAAAGACAAAGGGTTGGATCATCGGACTGGATACGATGTCCGGTCCGATGATCCAGGGGGTAAGAACGGAAGCAGGCCCACCCAATGAAGAGCGCCTGCCTTGGGACCATGCCCGGCTATCGAGCCGCAGCGTCCAGGGATCAATAGGTTGGGGGCGTGATGGCGCTGATGATCTCGCTCGGTTCCGCCGAGGCATTCCGGAACCGGTGCGGCTCCCGGCTGTCGAAATAATAACCATCGCCTGGCTGCAGGACCGATGACCGGCCCGCGACGGTGACCTCGACCGCGCCGCGGATGACGAGGCCGCCTTCCTGGGCCGAATGGGAGAAGGCCTCGCCCGTGTCGGCGCCGGGGGCGTAGGTCTCGTGCAGCATCAGCATCGAGCGGTTGGGAAAGCCCGTTCCGATGACGCGGTAGGAGATCGCGTCGGCCCGGCCGATTTCCGTCATTTCAGCCGCCCGGCAGAAAGGATTTGGCGGCGAGGCCGCATGAAAATCCAGAAAGAAGCCCGACATGGTCGTGCCGAGCGCGTCGAGCACGGCATGCAGCGTGTCGAGCGAAGGGCTGATCAGGTCCCGCTCGATCAGCGAAATCGACGAGTGTCAAATCCCTGAACGCAAGGCGACGGCGCGGACGCTGAGCTGACGGCGGAGCCGTAGCTCCCTCAAACGGTCGCCGATCTTCATGGAAGGCCTCCTTCAGCTGAGCGCCGCATCTGAGCCCAGCTGGTGAATATCTTCAACGCCCCTGCTGGCCTCCTTGCCTTGTCGCCGCACCGCGCAGAAGCTTGGCCAGCTCGATCCCGCTCACCGGAATGTCCTGCATGTCCAAGCCCGACCCCGCCCTGGAAGCCCAGATCACGCGCATCAAGGCGCCCCAGCGCAGCGCCTGGAGCGACAACACTCCTGTCGAGACCACGGTGAAGGCGGTTCTGGAGGCGGTGCGGCGGGATGGCGACGCGGCCCTGCGGCACTATTCCCGCGAGTTCGACAAGCTCGAGATCGACGCCTTCGAAGTCTCGCCCTCGGAGCGTGCCGCCGCGCTGGACGGATTGGAGACGCAGACCCGGGCCGACACCGAGTTCGCGATCGAGCGCGTGCGGGCCTTTGCCGAGGCCCAGCGCCAGACCCTGCTGCCCCTCGAGATCGAGCCGCTGCCCGGCCTGCATCTCGGCCACCGCATCATCCCGATCGCCCGCGTCGGCGCCTATGTCCCGGGCGGGCGCTATCCGCTGCTCTCGGCGCCGATCATGACCATCGTGCCGGCCAAGGTCGCGGGCTGTGACGAGGTCATCGCCTGCCTGCCGCCCGGCGCCCATCCCGCGATGATCGCCGGATGCCATCTCTCCGGCGCCGACCGGATCTTTCGCATCGGCGGCGCGCAGGCGATTGCCGCGATGGCCTTCGGCACGGAGAGCATTCCGGCCGTCGACAAGATCGTCGGCCCGGGCAATGCCTATGTGAACGAGGCCAAGCGCCAGGTTTTTGGGCTGGTCRGCATCGACCAGCTCGCCGGGCCGAGCGAGATCTTCGTCGTTGCCGACGAGACCGGCGATGCCGTGACGATCGCGGTCGACCTCTTGGCGCAAGCCGAGCATGACGTGCGCACCCGCGTCGGCCTGATCACCACGGACCGCACCCTGGCGGACAAGGTGCTCGTCGAGATCGAGCGCCAGCTCGGCGACCTTTCGACCGCGCCGGTCGCCGCCGCAGCCTGGCGCGACTATGGCGAGATCGCCGTCTGCGCCGACGAGACCGCCATGCTGGCCTATTCCGACCACATCGCTGCGGAGCATCTGGAGGTGCATACCCGCGACGCGCATGCCACGGCGGCAAAGCTGCGCAATTTCGGCTCGATCTTCATCGGGGTCGCAGCCAGCGTGGTCTATTCCGACAAGTGCTGCGGCACGAACCACACGCTGCCGACCATGGCGGCCGGGCGCTACACCGGCGGGCTCTGGGTCGGCTCCTATCTCAAGACCTGCACGCATCAATGGCTCGACGAGCGCGGCGTCGCGGCAGTCGCCCCGCCGGCCATGCGCCAGAGCGCCAGCGAGGGCCTGGAAGGCCACCGGCGGGCGGCGGCGCTGCGGCTCGCGCCGGCGCAGCTGCTCCGTGAGATCGGAGCCTGATCGACGCGAAGTTTTTCCGGAAACCCCTCTATCGCACCGCGATAAAGGGGGCTCCAATAGGGGCAACGACGATCCCAACCGCGAGGGGCGGGGGGATCGCTGCAGCAGAAGCAGGGAGAAGATCCATGACGTTTCTGAAGTCCATACTCGGCAGCACTGCGCTCGCGGCGGGGCTTGTCATCGCCGGCCTCGGCGCGGCGTCGGCCCGCGATCTCACCGTCGTATCCTGGGGCGGCAACTACCAGGACGCGCAGCGCAAGATCTACTTCAAGCCCTTCGCAGAAAAGACCGGCAAGCCGGTCCTCGACGAATCCTGGGACGGCGGCGTCGGCGTCGTCCAGGCCAAGGTGAAGGCCGGTACGCCGAACTGGGACGCCGTGCAGGTCGAGGCCGATGAACTTGCCATCGGTTGCGCCGACGGCCTTTACGAGAAGCTCGACTGGAGCAAGCTCGGCGGCAAAGACAAGTTCCTGYCGAGTGCGGTGAGCGATTGCGGCGTCGGGGCCATCGTCTGGTCGACGCTGCTCTCCTACGATTCCGAGAAGCTGAAGACGGCGCCGACCTCCTGGAAGGATTTCTGGGACACCAAGACCTTTCCGGGCAAGCGCGCCCTGCGCCGGGGCCCGAAATATGCGCTCGAATTCGCGCTGATGGCCGATGGCGTCGCGCCGAAGGACGTCTACAAAACGCTGCGCGAGAAGGGCGGCGTCGACCGCGCCTTCAAGAAGCTCGACGAGATCAAGTCCGACATCGTCTGGTGGGAATCGGGCGCGCAGCCGCTGCAGCTGCTGAAATCCGGCCAGGTCGTGATGACCTCGGCCTATAACGGCCGCATCAGCGGCATCAACAAGACCGAGGGCACCAAGTTCAAGACCGTCTGGCCGGGCTCGATCTACGCCGTCGACAGCTGGGTGATCCTGAAGGGCAGCCCGAACAAGGACCAGGCGATGGACTTCATCGCCTTCGCCAGCCTGCCGGAGAACCAGTCCAAGCTGCCGCAGGACATCGCCTATGGCCTGCCCAACAAGGCTGCCGCGGCTGCCGTCTCGGCCGATCTCGCCGTGGACCTGCCGACCGCGCCGCAAAATCTCGAGAATGCGATCGCGATCGATGTCGACTACTGGAACGACAATATCGAGGACCTGACCAAGCGCTTCAACGCCTGGGTCGGCAAGTAGGGCCGGCAAATCGGGTGGTAAGGGAGGGCGGCCACCAGCCGCCTTCGCCTGGCCGCTCGTCATGCGACGCGCCCCGGGCACGCCAGATCGCGCCCGGGGGCGCCTCCGTCAGCCGTCCGGCCTGGCGCCGTCTCCGACCGGTGCCTGGCTGCGGCCGCAAGGGCTTCGCCTCATCCTCACGGGAAGATTGATCATTTGCGAGATCTGGATCCGTTCATTCATTTCGAGGCCATCAGCAAGGTATTCGGCACGGTCACGGTGGTTGACGCGCTCGACTTCCATGTCGCGCGGGGCGAGTTCGTCAGCCTTCTCGGCCCGTCGGGCTCGGGCAAGACGACGCTCCTGATGATGCTCGCCGGGTTCGAGGCGCCGTCCGGCGGGCGCATCCATGTCGACGGGCGGCGCGTCGAGCATCTGCCGCCGCACAAGCGCGAGATGGGCGTCGTCTTCCAGAATYACGCGCTCTTCCCGCATATGACGATCGCCGAGAATGTCGGCTTTCCCCTCAAGATGCGTGGCGTCGCCAGGGCGGAGCGTGAGGCGAGGGTGAAGCGCGCGCTCGATCTGGTGCGCCTGAGCCATCTCGCCGACCGCCGGCCCTCGCAGCTCTCCGGCGGCCAGCAGCAGCGCATCGCGCTCTCGCGCGCCCTGGTCTACGAGCCCAAGGTCGTGCTGATGGACGAGCCGCTGAGCGCGCTCGACAAGCAGTTGCGCGAGCATATGCAGCTCGAGATCCGCGCGCTGCATCGCGAGCTCGGGCTGACCGTGATCTTCGTGACGCATGATCAGGGCGAGGCGCTGACCATGTCGGACCGCGTCGCGGTGCTGAACCGCGGCAAGATCGAGCAGTTCGATACGCCGTCTGGCCTCTATGACAGGCCGCGGACGCGCTTCGTCGCCGAATTCATCGGCGAGACCAATCTGCTGGCGGGGCGCGTCGCGCAGCGCCAGGGCGAGGCCACGACGGTGGCGCTCGCATCCGGTGGGAGCGTGACCTGCGACAGGGCAGTGTCGTTTGAACCCGACAGCGAGGTGATGGTCTCGGTTCGTCCCGAAATGCTGCATCTCGTGCAGGATGCTGCTGCCGCCAACGCCTTGCCGGTGACGGTCGAGGACCATGTCTATCATGGCGATCATATCCGCCTGCATCTCGCCTTCGGGGAGAGCCGTCTGGTCGCACGGGCCGGGCGGCGCGATGCGGCACCACCTGTCGGCAGCACGGCCTTCGCCAGCTTCGCGCCCGGCGATTGCTCGCTGGTGGCCTCCACGGCGGTGCAGGGCGGCACGGTGCGCCTCGCCTTTCCACAGACGGCGACCGCGATCGCGAACTGGGATGGAGCAGGCCCGCCGTCGGCTGCCTTGCAAGCGGCGCTCGTCCGGGATTTGCGGACCGACACGCCGCAGGAGCGCTTCGGCGATGCGGTGCGCACGCTGAACAGCCAGCAGGCCGGTTTCCGCACGCTGCTCCCCCGCACGGCGCGGGCCGTGCGCGAGGCCGGCGAAGCGGACGTGGTCGATCTCGTCGCCCTCGACCCGCGTTGGAGCGAGCAGGGCTATTGGCTGGCGCTGAAGCGCAGCATGCCGGCCTATACGGATGCCAATCTGCTGGCGGCGGTCGACCTCAAGCGCAATGACGAGGCGCGGATCGAGCCCGTCGAAGCCGATTTCGCCGTCAACCGCGCGATCATGCTGCGCACCTTCGTCATTGCCGGCCAGGTCACGCTGCTTTGCGCGGCGATCGGCTTGCCCTTCGCGATGCTGGCGGCGAGCGTGTCGGGCTGGAAGCGCAATGCGCTGCTCATCGCCGTGCTGCTGCCGCTCTGGACATCGCTTTTGGTGCGCACGGCGGCCTGGCTGATCCTGCTGCAGGATAACGGGCTGATCAACCAGACGCTGCGCGCGCTCGGGCTGATCGAGACGCCGCTCTCGTTGATCTACAATCGCACCGGCGTGCTGATCGCCATGACGCATGTCCTGCTGCCGCTGATGGTGCTGCCGATCTATGCCAGCCTGATCGCGATCCCGCGCAACCTGATGCCGGCCGCCGCGGCGCTGGGCGCAGCCCCGCTGCAGGCCTTCCGCCATGTCCTGCTACCGCTCGCCATGCCGGGCCTGCTCTCGGGCTCGCTGCTCGTCTTCATGGTGGCGCTCGGCTACTACATCACCCCGGCTTTGACAGGCGGGGCCGGCGACCAGATGATCAGCTCGGTCATCGCCTTCTATGCGACGGGAACGGCGAACTGGGGCATGGCGGGCGCGCTCGGCCTGTTCCTGCTGGTGCCGACGACCGTGCTCTACATCCTTTACGGCCGGCTCTCGCGCACGCCGCTGGTGCAGACATGAGCGGCGTGTCTCGCCCCGGCGCTGCGGCCTTCAACGCCGTGCGGCTCGCTTTCGCCGCGCTCGCCGTCGCCTTCCTGCTACTGCCGCTCGTCGCGATCCTGCCGCTCGCCTTCACCGACAGCGTCTTCCTGGTCTATCCGATCAGCGGCCCCTCGCTGCGCTGGTTCGGCGCGCTGGCCGAAAGCCAGGCCTGGACCCGTGCGATCGTCAATTCGCTGATCATCGGCACGGGCGCGACCGTCGTCGCGACGGTGGTCGGAACGCTTGCCGCGCTTGGGCTCAGGCGCGAGCTCCTGCCGTTTTCCGGATTGTTGCGCTCGGTCTTCCTGCTGCCGATGGTGGTGCCGGCGGTCGTGCTCGGCGTCGGCATGCAGATCCTGTACGCCCGCATGGGGCTGGCCTCGAGCTATCTCGGCGTCATCATTGCGCATGCGGTGCTCTGCGTGCCCTTCGTGCTCGTCAATGTTGCGAGCTCGCTGGCCAGCATCGACCCGGCGCTGGAGCGTGCCGCAGCCAGTCTCGGCGCCTCGCCGGTCAAGGTCTTCCGCGGCGTGACGCTGCCGCTGGCCATGCCCGGCATTCTGACCGGCGCGGTCTTTGCCTTCGCGACCTCGCTCGACGAGGTGGTGATCACGCTCTTCGTCGCGGGCCCCAACCAGACCACGCTCGCCCGTCAGATGTTCTCCTCGCTCCGCGAGAACATCAGCCCGGCGATCGCGGCCGCAGCCTTCATCATCATGATCGTGACCTTCGCCTTGCTGCTTGCCGTGAAGGGCGCCTCGCTCTTCCAGGCGCTGCGCAAGAGGCAGAAGGTTCAGCCGAGTGAGGCGTGAGGCCGGCATCAGGTCGCAAAAACCACCAGATCTGGTTGCGCTCGTTTGGTAGCTCCCGGCTCCCTTCTGCCAAGGGAATGGCGTGGAATCGATCGGATGCGCTTATTGAGGTTGAAAGGCGACGCGCCCGATAGCCGGAGCCATTTCCCGCTTGGGGCATGTCTGCTTCGGGCTTCGAATGGCTTGGGGCGTCGGCGCCTCGATCTCCGCTTCGCTGGCGGGCGTGATCATCGTCAACGCCGGTTACTCAACGGCCTTCGTCAGGCTCCCCGCCTGCGGCCTCGTCTTCTATCTCGTTGCCATGCCGGAGACCCGCGGCTATGAGCCGCCGACCGACCACCGCGCCATTCCGGCGCCGGCGATGACGGGCGAAAGAGCGGCGTAACCTTCATGACGGGCTGGGGGCTCAACGCGACGCAGTTCCTCGCGATCGCGATCTTCGTCGCGACCTATGTCGCGATCGCCATCGGCCGGATGCCGGGCCTGCGCGTCGACCGGGCCGGGGCGGCGCTGGTCGGGGCCGYGCTCATGGTCGGCTGCGGCGTGCTCTCGCTGGAGGACGCCTATCGCACGATCGACCTCGACACCATCACGCTCCTGCTCGGCATGATGATCGTCGTCGCCAATCTGCGGTTATCGGGTTTCTTTCGCATGGTAGCCGGCTGGGCCGTCGGCAAGGCGTACCACCCGGCGCTGCTGCTCGCGGCCGTCGTGGTGACGACCGGCGTGCTCTCGGCGTTTCTCGTCAACGACGCGATCTGCCTGGTGATGACGCCCATCGTCATCACGCTGACCCGCGCGCTCGACCGCAACCCGGTGCCTTATCTCATCGCAGTCGCGCTCGCCTCGAACGTAGGCTCGACCGCGACGATCACCGGTAACCCCCAGAACATGATCATCGGCAATCTCTCGGGGATCTCCTACGGCGCCTTCACTGCGGCGTTGGCGCCGGTGGCAGCACTCGGACTAATCGTCACGATCCTGCTCGTGCTCCTCCTCAACCCGCGCGAGTACTTCACCCGCCAGAGGCTGCCGACGGTCTCGATCCCCGCGCATTTCCATAGTTGGTTGGCGCTCAAATCGGCGCTCATCTCCCTGGCAATGATCGTGCTGTTCTTCCTCGGCCAGCCGGTCGCCAAGGTCGCGATCTGCGCGGCGGCCTTGCTGCTGCTGACGCGGCGCATCGAGCCGCGCAAAGTCTATGGCGATATCGACGGGCAGCTCCTGCTGATGTTCGCAGGCCTCTTCGTCGTCGTGCGCGGGCTGGAGCACGCGGTGCTGACCAAGGAGGTCCTGGCCCAGGCCGCGCATTTCGACCTCGGCAATGTCGCGGCGCTTACCGGGGTCACCGCTGTCCTGTCCAACCTCGTCAGCAATGTCCCGGCCGTGCTGGTGCTGAAGCCCTTCGTCGAGCAGTTGCAGGATCCGCAGCGCGCCTGGCTCGTCGTGGCGATGGCCTCGACGCTCGCGGGTAATTTCACGCTCCTCGGCTCCGTCGCCAACCTCATCGTCGCCGAGCGCGCTGCCAAGGAGGGCATCTCGATCGATTTCTGGACCTATTTCAAGATCGGCGCGCCACTGACCATCGCCACGCTAGCGATCGGCCTCTACATGCTGTCCTGACTTCAGAAAGCAGTCGGGGCCGCTTGGGTCGCTTCGAGAAGCCGCAGATCTCCGACACGGACCGGGGCGCGCCAGGCCTATCAAAGGGTTTGCCGCAAAGGACGACGATATCAAGAAAGGCGAACTCTACCGGCCGACGATGATGCAGCTTCCCGCGAAGCCGCTGGGTAGCCAATGATGTAAGCGATTGCCATGAGGGCGCGCTCAGAGTGCGCGCACCACGTGGAGCGCGTCGCGGACTGGCATTCCGCCTTGCGCGCCGGCCGACAGGCAGGAGAGCGCGGCCGCCTTGCAGCCGAAACGAAGGGCATCGGCGAGGGGGGAGCCTTCGTGAAGGGCAACCGCAATCGCGCCGACGAAGGTGTCGCCGGCTCCCGTGGTGTCGACTGGCACGATGGCTGGCGTCGTTGCCGTGCAAACCTGTCCATCGGCCGTATAGGCGAAGGCGCCTCGCGCACCGGCCGTGACGATGCAGGTCGTGGCGGAGCGCGTCGCGAGCTGCGCGATGTCGTCGGCGGCAACGCCCAGGATCAGGGCGATGTCGCTGGCCTCATGCTCGTTCACGACGAGAATATCGCTCGCTTCCAGCAGAGCCGTGGCCTCGTCGCCTGTCATCGCGGGAGGAACCGGGGCGCAGTTCCAGATGACGCGGCCGCCGGCCTGGCGGGTGCGGCGCGCCACGTCGAGCGAGGCCGGGAAGGGCACTTCCATCTGCAGCACGAGAACGGTGCCGCTCCTGAGCATGGCGTCCGGCACATCCCCCGCGGACAACGCGCCATTGGCGCCGCTCGCGACGGTGATCGCATTCTCCGCCTGCGCATCGACCGAGATGAAGGCGCAGCCGGTCGGGGTGTCGCAGACACGGACCAGCTCCGTCGATACGCCGTTGCGACCGAGGTTTTCGGTCGAATCCCGCCCGAAGGCATCGGCACCGACGCAAGCCGCCATCACCAAGGTGCCGGGCGCCGAGAGGCGCGCCGCAGCCACCGCCTGATTGGCGCCCTTGCCACCGAAATGCTGCTCATGGGAGCGGGCGAGCACCGTCATGCCCGGTCCCGCAATGGTGGCGACCCTTGCCACCAGATCCACGTTGATGGAGCCAAAGACCAGGATCATCGGCGGGTTCGCTCAGCCTTCCGCGTCCATCGCGTGCAGCTTGTCGACGCGGCGGCGGAAGTCCTCGTCGGTGGAGAACTCTGCCGCCAGATAGGCGTCGATCAGGTCGCTCGCCAGCCACGGGCCGATGATCTTGGCACCGATGCACATGACGTTGACATCGTCATGCTCGACGCTCTGATGGGCCGAGTGAACGTCATGGCAGACGGCCGCGCGGATGCCCTTCATCTTGTTGGCCGCGATCGAGGCGCCGACGCCGGTGCCGCAGACCATGATGCCGCGGTCGGCCTCGCCGGACGTGACCTTGCGCGCCACCTCGCGTGCGATGTCGGGGAAGTCGACCGGCTGGTCATCGAAGGATCCGACATCGAGCACATCGTGCCCGAGCGTCCTGATATGGTCGATGACGTGCTTCTTGAGAGACCATCCGGCGTGGTCCGAGCCAATGACGAGGCGCATGGGTAGTATCCTTGTTTCGAAGTGGGAGCCGGCGGCCGCACGTGCACACCGCCGGCCTGTCTGACGTCAGCCCCGCATGTTTTCGGGCAGTTCGGTGCCGTGGAACTTCTTGTAGATGGCGTTGAGCTTGCCGTTCTTGAGGTTCTCCTGAACCCAGGCATCGAGCTTTTCGAGCAGCTTCGGCTCACCCTTCTTCACGCCGATGGCGAGATCGAAATTGGTGATCGAGACCTTCGGCTCGAAGGCGCGGGCCGGCGCCTTGACGCCGATCTGGCTGACGATCGTCGCCGAGGTCGCGATGCAGTCGGCCTGCCCGGAGATCGCTGYCGTGACCATGGTCGCATCGTCGTCATAGCGCGCGAGCTTGAGGTCGCGTTCCTTCATGTTGGTGAGCGTGGTGTCCTGCGTGGTGCCGCGCGAGACGCCGATCGTCTTGCCCTTGAGATCGTCCCAGCTCTTGACCTGATCGGACTTCAGGCAGCCGACCACCGATTGCAGGGCGGCATAGGGCTTGGAGAAGTCGATCACCTTGGCGCGTTCGGGCGTCACCGACAGCGTCGAGATGATGATGTCGGCCTTGTTGGTCTGCACATTGGGAATGCGCGTCGCGCCGGTCGTCTGCACGAATTCGAGCTGCAGGCCCCAGTCCTTGGCGAGAAGCTCGGCGGTTTCGACATCCGAGCYCGTCGGCTTCATCGTGCCGTCCATCATGCCCGACGGCGGGATCGCCAGATCCGTCGCGATGCGGATCTTCTTCGCCTTCATGATGTCGTCGAACACATCGGCGCGTGCGCCGTGCCCGGACAGCGTTGCCAGCCCAGCCGCGAGCAGCATGGTGGCGATTGCATTGCGTTTCATCCCTGGATCTCCCTTGCCTTGGATTTTTTAAAAGCCCGTTCCGACGAACTGGGCGAGTTCCGGTGTCGCCGGGGCGGCAAGGATCGAGGCTGTTCCCGTCTCGTGAACCTTGCCGGCATGCATGAACACCACCTTGTCGGCGATGCCCCTGGCAAATCCCATCTCGTGCGTGACCATCACCATGGTCATGCCGTCCGCAGCGAGCGCTTCGATGACCTTCAGCACTTCCCCGGTCAGTTCGGGGTCGAGCGCCGAGGTCACTTCGTCGAACAGCATCACCTTCGGTTGCATGGCGAGCGAGCGCGCGATCGCCGCGCGCTGCTGCTGGCCGCCGGAAAGCTGTTCGGGATAGGCGTGGAGCTTTTCCGCCAGGCCGACCTGCGCCAGCACCGCCTGGGCGCGTTCGCGGGCCTCGGCCTTGGCCATCCGCTTCACCGAGACCGGCGCCAGCGTGATGTTCTGCTCGATCGTCAGATGGGGGAAGAGATTGTAGCTCTGGAAGACGATGCCGACATCCTGGCGCAGCGCGCGCAGATCGATGTCGGGGGCATCGACACGGTGGCCGCAGACATGGATCTCGCCACTGTCGATCGTCTCGAAGCGGTCGATGCAGCGCAGTGCGGTGCTCTTGCCGGAACCGGAACGGCCGATCAGGACGAGCACATCGCCGCGCGCCACCGAGAAATCGACGCCGTCCAGCACCTTCAGGCTGCCGAAGCTCTTGTGAACATCCCTGAGGGAAACGACCGGGCTGTCCTGGGTCATCTGCGTCTCCTGCCTGGTCAAGCCGGCATCAGTTTCGTGCGACCATTGCCCATGCGTCGCTCCAGGCGACGGCTGAGCGCCGAGATCGGGAAACAGAGGGCGAAATAGATCACCGCGATGATCGCGTAGATCAGGAAGGGCTCGAACAGCGAGTTGTTGATGATCTGGCCGGCGCGGGCGAGTTCGACGAAGCCGACGACCGAGGCCAGCGAGGTGTTCTTGATGATCTGCACCATGAAGCCGACCGTCGGCGGCGTCGCGATCCGCATCGCCTGCGGCAGGATGACCTTGATCATCCGCTGCGTCCGGCTCAAGCCCAGGCCTTCGGCCGCTTCCCATTGCGGCTTCGGCACGGACTGGATGCAGCCCCGCCAGATCTCGCCGAAATAGGCGCCGACATAGATCGTCAGCGAGGCGCTGGCCGCCATCAGCGCCGAGATCGAGAAGCCCAGCGCCGAAAGGCCGAAATAGCCCAGGAACATGATCACCAGCAGCGGTGTTCCCTGGATCAGCTGGACGTAGCCGCCGCTGAGCAGGCGTATCGTGCGGCTCGGCGACACCCGCGCGAGCGCGATCAGGAAGCCGAGCAGACCACCGCCGACCAGGGCGATCGTGGACAGGCCGATCGTCCACAGTGCGCCATGGCCGAGGAACAACAGGTGATTGGCGTTGAGAGACCCACCCATCGCCGTCACAACGCCGTGCCGAGGCGCCGGCGGCGCGGAAACAGCGCAAGCCCCAGCGCCCAGAAGCCGGCTCTCAGCACGAGCGAGAGCACGACATAGGCGATCGCGACCAGGATATAGGTCTCGAAGGCGCGATAGGTGTCAGACTGGATGTAGTTGGCGACGGCGGTCAGCTCTTCCGCCGAGATCTGCGAGGTCACGGACGAGGCCAGCATCAGCAGCACGAACTGGCTGGTCAGTGCCGGATAGACCTTCTCGGTGGCCGGCAGCAGGATGACATGCCAGTAGATCTGGAAGCGCGACAGGGCGAGGCCMTCGGCCGCCTCGATCTGGCCGACGGGGATGGATTCGAAGCCCGCGCGCATGATTTCCGCGGTATAGGCGCCGACATTGATCGCGAGCGCGGCGGCCGCGACGGAAAAGGCCGAGAACTTGAAGCCGACGCTGGCGAGGCCGAAATAGACGAGGAAGATCTGGACGAGCAACGGCGTGTTGCGGATCGCCTCGACATAGAGCGTGCAGACCCGCGCGATCAGGCGGTTTCCGCTGTTGCGGCCGACGGCGCAGAAGGTGCCGATGACCCCGCCGAACAGGATCGCGAGAGCGGCGAGCTTCAGCGTCATGACCGCGCCGTCCCAGAACAGGGGCCAGCGCTCCAGAACAACGGAAAAGTCGAGGTTCAGGCCCATCGCCGCCGCCCGCCTCAGGCTCTGTTCGTCATGCGGTCATAGACGCGGAAAAGCGCCTGGTTGCCATTGGCGCCTTCGCCATGGGCGCGGGCTTCGATGTACTGGCTGGTAACCAGCGCGGTTCCGGGCAGGGGCACCGAAAGGGCCTGGGCCTGCTCCTGGACCAGCCTGAGGTCCTTCAGCATCAGGTCGATGCGGAAGCCCGCCCCGACATCGCCGGAGATCATGGCCGGGCCGAGTTTTTCGAGCATCCAGGACGCGGCCGAGCCGCCGAGCAGKACATTGCGGAGCTGCTCGAGATCGACGCCCGAGGCCCGGCCAAGCGCGATCGCCTCGCAGATCGCCTGTATATTGATGCCGCAGATCAGCTGATTGCAGAGCTTGACCGCCTGGCCGGCTCCCGGCGCACCGACATGGGTGATCGTCGTGCCCATCGCCCTGAAATAGGGCTCGGCGCGGGCAAAGGCCTCGGCCTCGCCGCCGGCCATGATCGACAGGGCCGCGTTCTTGGCGCCGATCGGCCCGCCCGACACCGGCGCATCGATGAAATCGGTGCCCGTCGCCTTGAGATCGGCATGAATGCGCCGCACGGCGACAGGCGAGATCGTGCTCATGTCGACGATGAGGCGGCCGGCGGGCGGCGAGGCGAGCAGCCCTTGCGCGCCGTAGACGACCTCCTCGACCTGCGGCGTGTCGGGCAGCATCGTGATGGCGATATCCGCGGTCGCGGCGGCCTGCGCCGGGCTTGTCGCCGCGACCGCGCCGGCGGAGGCGAGTTCTTCGACGGCGCTGCCGACGATGTCGAAGGCCGTGACGCTGTGCCCGGCCTTCAGGAGGTTGCGCGCCATCTCCCGCCCCATCGTGCCGAGGCCGATGAAGCCGACGTGCCCCTTGTCGTTTCGTCCCATAGCGCTTCTCTTCTTCTGAAAGGCTCTAGCCGGTGGCCGGTTCGCCGCTGTCCCCGTCGCCAAGCGCCGCGCGGCGCCGATATTCGTCGCCGATGGCAAAATGCCGTCGCAAGGTGACTTCGGCGCGATCGGGATCGCGCGCGACGATGGCGTCGAAGACCCTCTTATGGTCGTCGATCAGGTAGGTCTTCATCGAGCCGAACATCTGCACCAGCTCGCGCCGGCTGCGATGCGAGCGGGCGAGCAAGGTCGACATCGAATCGTGCAGGACGGCGAGCGTCTGCGAGCGCGAGGCCAGCACAATCGCCCGGTGGAAATCGTAATCGGCCAGGCTCCCGGCCTCGGCCTCGTCGATCGTCGCACCGATGCGGACGAGCGCGCGCTGCAGGCGTTCGAAATCGGCGATCATCGCGCGCTCGCAGGCCAGGCGGATCGCCTGGCATTCGATCGCGATGCGCGCCTCCATGACATCGTCGATCAGGTCGGCCTGCTGAGCGAGCGCCAGCGCGAAGAAATCCTTCAGCATCGAGATGTCGGGGCGCTTGACGATCGTGCCGATGCGATCGCGGATCTCGACGATGCCCAGCATATGCAGGGCTCGCAACGCCTCGCGCACGATCGGCCGGCTGACGCCGAGTTGCACGGCGAGTTCGCGCTCGGCGATCAACCTGTCGCCGGGCTTGAGTGTGCCGTCGAGAAGCTGTTCGCGCAAAAACGCAAAAACCTTCTCGAACCCTTTCGGGTCTTCTGCAGCCTGAGCGTCCATCCCAAGATCACTTGTTTTTTATTCTGGTCAGACCAATACGATGACCAGAGCCGGACGTCAACACCGGGCCTTGCAGCCGCCTGTGGAACGGCGATCGCGGGAAAGGCGAGGGGGAGGGCGTGCCGTGGCGGCGGTGACCACGCGAGTTGGAAACGCCAGCCGACATGGTCGCATCGTGGCTGCCGTCTCGGTGGAAGGCTCAGCCCTGCGGAAGCTTCCTGCCGGCCGCGGGGCCGTCGCTGTGGTGAGGCCTGCCTCGTTCGCCTATGGCGGCCAGCGGCCGGATCGACCTCGACCATGCGCGGAGGTTCTCCGCGCCGGCCACGGTCCCGCGTTCGCTTCGCCCGGCTGTGTCGGTTCGGGTCAGGCGGCGGACTGACACCAGTCGGCGCGCATCGGACGGCGTGAGTTGCGCGCCTCCGGATCGCGTTCGGGAACGTGGTTGTGTCGCACCATCGCGCTGTCTCGAAGCGATGTGCAGGGGTGTCGCACCGGGAGCCCGGAGGAGCTTTGCCGCCTCATAGCCGGGCCGTTCGACCATCTGCGACAGGCAGCACGGCGGCCATGCCCCAGGCTGATGCGGCATGAATCTCTGCTTCGAACCGACCAAACACCACCCGGCCGTGCGGTGGGATTGGACCCGGTTCGGGCAAACGCGTGAACAGATGAAGGTCAACCGGTCTGTTCTCTGCAAATGGCAGCCGTGCAACCAGTCGCGACGGTGCAAGCGGCTCGTTCAGTTCTGTCCATTCGGTCGCAGCAAGGACATTCTGGCCGCTTTCTGCGTCGTCTGGGCCGATCCCGTGCGGAGTGACGACCAGCCGGGCTCCGAGGCGGCGCGTCTGGCAGCGCTTGTCGTCGATCATGACCTCGCATGAAATCTCGATCAGGCCCGGCGTGGCAGGCAGGCTGATGACAGCCGCAGATGACGTTGTCTTCAGGGGGCGCAGGAGGACCTTTCCCTGCTCGATATAGCCGAACACCGGGTAAGCAGCAGATTGTTCCCGGGTAAGATGCGCCTTGCCGACGACGGAGTCGGGGACCGGGATCATCGCTCCTGCTTCATGTCGGAATTCGCCATCATCTTCGGATGAAAGAGACCGGATTCCCGGCAGTCCGCCCCATAGTTTCATCGCAAGCATGGTCGCTGCGTCTCGCTCGTCCGGCTGCGCCAGGCTTTGCGGGGCAAGCCGGTATTCGTGCATGACACCGGCCGAACAGGTCGAAAGACGAGGCGCCACCTCGCCGCCACGGGCCCAGAGCTTGAGTGTCAGGGAACGCGACGTGCAAGTCGATGCGCTGGGCAGGCGCAGAGGAAGCCAGCCCCTGCAGAGCACATCGAAGGGAACGCGCCACTGCGCCAGAAGCGTCCCCGCATCGGAGGCCTCGATCTGCGCGCACAGATGCCCGGCGCCCCGCCCGGGATCGGCGATATGCAGATCGATGCCGAGCCATCCCCTCGCGGAGCTGGGTAGCCGCTGCGCGAGGCATGGCCCGATGTCGCTGACGTCGGGCTCTTCGGGAGAGGCGGGAATGTCGACATCCGAACGGGGAAGGGGGCTGTTGAAGATGAGCTGCGGACGCCCCATGCGCAGGGTGGCGACCAATTCCTCGAGTTCCTGGGGAATGCGAACGTGATGGGTCCAGCTCTCCCGCAAGGCCGCCAGGTCACGCATCAGTAGCTGGTTGCTATGCTGCAATCGGCTTGTCTCACGCAGCGAGCGCTCGAGTATGGCTGCATCGAGCTCTGCTCTGTTCCCCACAATGCAGGGTACAGGCGTCTCTGACCCCCCGGTCTTGGTCCACCACGCCTGCAAGGCACGCAGAGAGCGTTCTTCGATCGGATCGGGAGCCCACAAGGCCCATACATTCGTGGGCGGGATCTCCAGACTGCA
The DNA here is from genome assembly GCF_056406775.1 of Allobosea sp. P1_A7. NCBI lineage: Bacteria > Pseudomonadati > Pseudomonadota > Alphaproteobacteria > Hyphomicrobiales > Alloboseaceae > Allobosea > Allobosea sp. P1_A7. Next base: position 777 of record NZ_JBFTZN010000168.1, on the reverse strand, counting down.
CAGCGCTGACGGCAACGCGTCTTCCGCCTGTCCATAGTCGGTCAGGACATAGTGGTCGCACGCGACCAGCTTGCAGCCATACCAGTGAAGAGCCGATGCCGGCCTGGCGCGCGCAGGCGATGTTCCCGGGCCGCTCAGCACGATGACCTTGGGATCGGCGGAGTAGAGGCGCCGCAGCAGGTTTTTTGTCGTTTGAAGGGCCATCAGACAGCCTGCCTGGATTTCGGTGCCGTTGCGGGTTCGAACAGCGGTTTGATGCCGAAGTCTTCCAGATCAGTGCTTCGATCGGGCCAATAACGCATCTTCGTGCTTGGCATGCCGAAAGCCCGGCACAGGCGCAGGAGTTCCGCATTGCCCACGACAATATGCGTGTAAGCCTGCTCGAACGCTGAGCATGCATTCACGGCCTGGCTCGTTGCTTGATCCCCTTCAGCGTATCCGAGCAGCGCCCATGTCTCCACCTTCAGTCGACGCAACGCGCCCATCAATGTGTGTGAAACCCCGCCATCCACCGATACGGCGCGGTGATAGCCGGCCAATGTGGAAATGGCGTCATCGGTATCCAGATGCTCGAAGCAGGGCATCGGCGTCCCCTGATAGCTCCGTGTCCATGCGCGGGACAGCAGCTCCGGCAGGGGCAATGCAATGATCTGCGAAAAGCATTTTGCGCGGCCGGGAGCGAGGGCGAATTCCCTCGCGATCCCCACGAGATGAACCTCCCACCCCGCTTCGATGAGCGTCAGTGCCAGCCTTTCGGCGGTCGCAACGCTCTCGGGA
>NZ_JBFTZN010000167.1:0-12502 GCF_056406775.1 Allobosea sp. P1_A7 | reverse complement strand
AAATGCGGCAACCCGATGGATCCGGCAACCGATGTCGGCACCGTCATCAATGCCCGCTCGGCCGCGCTCTTCCAGGCCCGCGTCGACGACGCGGTGACGCAAGGCGCCGAAGTGCTCTACGGCCAGCGGGCCGAGGGTGCGCTGTTCCATCCGACCGTGGTCGACCGCATCCCCTACACCTGCGAGCTCGTGCGTGAGGAAACCTTCGGCCCGGTGATCCCGATCATCCGCGTGCCGAACGACATCGCCGAGGTGATCCGGATCTCGAATTCCACGGCCTATGGCCTGTCCTCGGGCGTCTGCACCAACCGCTTCGACTACATCCAGCGCTTCGTCGCGGAGCTCGAGGTCGGCACCGTCAACCTCTGGGAGGTTCCCGGCTACCGCATCGAGATGTCCCCCTTCGGCGGCATCAAGGATTCAGGCCTCGGCTACAAGGAGGGCGTCGTCGAAGCCATGAAGAGCTTCACCAACGTCAAGACCTGGTCCCTGCCCTGGACCGCATGACGAAGAAGACCAGCACAGGCGGAGCGATCCGCCTGTGTTTTACGATCTCAGGGGAAAACGCCGAAAGAGCGCTCTAATCGATCACCACGAGGGGATGAGAAGATGAAGAACTGGCTTGCTTCCTGCGTCATCGGCGCATTCGCGCTCGCGCTGCCTGGTGTCGCCCAGGCGCAGAAGACGAAGGTAACGATCTACACCGCTCTCGAGAACGACCAGCTCGGACCGTTCAAGGCCTCGATCGAGAAGGCCGTGCCGGACGCGGAGGTGGTCTGGGTCCGCGACTCCACCGGCGTCATCACCGCCCGCTTCCTGGCCGAAAAGGACAATCCGCGGGCGGACATGGTGATGGGCCTGGCCGCATCGAGCCTGCTCATGTTCGAGAAGGCCGGGCTGCTGGAAACCTACAAGCCGGCCGGCGCTGATGCGCTGAAGCCGGTCTTCCGCGATCCCAACAGCCCCTATACCTGGACCGGCATGGACGCCTATCTCGGCGTCGTGTGCTACAATACCGCCGAGGCCAAGGGCGTGCCCGTGCCGGCCTCGTGGAAGGACCTGCTCAACCCGGCGTTCAAGGGCAAGATCGTGATGCCCCATCCGGCCTCCTCCGGCACCGGCTATCTGATGGTCGCCGGCTGGCTGCAGAGCATGGGCGAGGCCGAAGGCTGGAAGTTCATGGACGGGCTTCACGAGAATATCGGCGCCTATCTCCATTCCGGTTCCGCCCCTTGCGTCCAGGCAGCCCGCGGCGAGCGCACCATCGGTCTGGCGCTCGACATGCGCGGCGCCTCCGAGAAGACCAAGGGCGCACCGATCGAGGTCGTGATTCCGAAGGAGGGCGTGGGCTGGGAAATGGAAGCCAGCGCCATCGTCAAGGGCAGCAAGAACCTCGCCGTCTCCAAGAAGATCGCCGACTGGTCGACGACCAAGGCGGCGAACGAGCTCTACTCGCAGACCTACGCCATCGTGGCTGCGCCGGGTGTCGAGAACAAGCCGGCCAACTATCCCGTCAATGCCGAGGCGGGGATGATCAAGAACGACCTGAGCTGGATGGCCGATAATCGCGAGCGCGTGCTCGCCGAATGGTCGAAGCGCTACGAGTCGAAGTCGGCGCCGAAGAACTGAGCCTTTGCCACGCCGCCGGCCCGCGCGAGCGGCCGGCGGCATGGTCTGTGCAAGACGCAAGTCCGTGCACGAAGCAAGTCCGTGCACCACGCAAGAGTGCGGCCTCGCCGTTGCCGGCGAGCCTGATCACTGCCTGTTCAGATGAAGGTCGGCATCATGTCCACGACTGCGCCCCCGTTTCTCTCGATCCGCGACCTCGCCAAGAATTACGGCGCGTTCCGGGCGTTGCACGATATCGATCTCGACATCCGCCGCGGCGAGTTCGTCTGCTTTCTCGGGCCGTCGGGCTGCGGCAAGACGACATTGCTGCGGGCCATCGCCGGCCTCGACCAGCAGGATGGCGGCACCATCCTCATGGGCGGGCGCGACGTGTCGCGAGCGAGCCCGTCGGAGCGCGACTTCGGCATAGTTTTCCAGTCCTACGCGCTGTTTCCCAATCTCACCGTCACCGACAATATCGGCTACGGCCTCGTCAACCGGCGTCGCTCGTCTGCCGAGATCGCGCGCCGCGTCGAGGAACTGCTGACGCTCGTCGGCCTGCCGGAGCAGGGCAAGAAATACCCGGTCCAGCTTTCGGGCGGGCAGCAGCAGCGCGTGGCGCTGGCGCGCGCGCTTGCCACCTCGCCGGAGCTGCTGTTGCTCGACGAGCCGCTTTCGGCCCTCGACGCCAAGGTCCGGGTGCGCCTGCGCGACGAAATGCGCTCGCTGCAGCAGCGGCTCGGCGTGACCACGATCATGGTGACGCATGACCAGGAGGAGGCGCTCGCGATGGCCGACCGCATCGTCGTGATGCGGGACGGTGAGGTCGAGCAGATCGGCACGCCCGAAGAGATCTACCGGCGCCCCGCCACGCCCTTCGTCGCCGACTTCGTCGGGCACATGACCTTCATGGATGCGATCGTGACCGGGCCCGGCCGGGTCCGTGTCGACGAGCTCGACCTGCTCGTCGCCAATGCCACCCCCTTCGCCGTGGGGACGCCGGTGCGGCTGGCCATGCGGCCCGAAGAGGTTCGCACCCGCAGCATCGGTGAGGATACGCCGAACCGCTTCGAGGCGCGGATCGGGGATCTGGCTTTCCTCGGCTCCTACTGCCGGGCGCATCTCGAGCCGACCAGCTCCCGTTCGACCCGGATCGCGGCCGATTTCTCGACCAATGCGATGCGCGATCTCGGCATCACGGCGGGACAGGTCTGCACCGTCGCCTTTCCGCCCGAGGCCCTGCATGTCTTTGCGGGGGGCGCACGATGAGCGACCTCGCACCACGGCTGACCATGATCGATGCGTCCGTGAAGGTATCGCCGGTGCGGATCAGCGAGCGCCATGTCGCCGGGGTCCTGATCGTCGCGCTCTGCGCGGTTTTGGTCCTGATCATCGCCCTGCCGCTCTGGGCGCTGCTCTCCAAGAGTCTCGAGGATACGCACGGGAACTTCGTCGGCCTGGCGAATTTCGTCAGCTATGCGACGACGCCGACGCTGTTCTTCTCGCTGCTCAACAGCCTCGCGGTCGCCAGTGCGACCACGGTCATCGTGGTGCCCCTCGCCTTCCTCTACGCCTATGCGCTGCGCCGCAGCTGCATTCCCGCCAAGGGCGTCTTCTATGCGGCGGCGATGATCCCTGTCTTCGCGCCGTCCCTGCTGTCGGGCCTCGCGCTGATCTATGTCTTCGGCAACCAGGGGCTGCTCAAGTCCTGGATGATGGGCGCCTCGCTCTACGGCCCGGTCGGCATCATCGCGGCGGAGACGCTCTACAGCTTTCCGCACGCCATGCTGATCCTCGTCACGGCGCTCGCCCTTTCGGACGGCCGGCTGCGCGAAGCGGCCGACGCGATGGGCACCTCGCGCTGGCGCATTTTCCGGACGATCACCCTTCCCGGCGCGCGCTACGGCGTGATCAGCGCCGTCTTCGTCGTCTTCACGCTGGTCATCACCGATTTCGGCATTCCCAAGGTGATCGGCGGGCAGTTCAACGTGCTGGCGACCGACGCCTACAAGCAGGTCGTCGGCCAGCAGAATTTCCCGATGGGCGCCGTGGTCGGCATCATCCTGCTGGTGCCGGCGGTGCTGGCCTTCTTCGTCGACCGCGTGGTGCAGCGGCGCCAGGGCGCCATGCTCTCGGCCCGCGCCGTTCCCTATGTGCCGCGCCCTGACCAGCGCCGCGATCTCGCCCTGCTCGGCTTCGTCGGCGTGATCGCCTTCGCGATCGTCAGCCCCTACGCGATCGCCTTCTGGGGCTCCTTCGTCAAATATTGGCCCTACAACCTGTCTCTGACCTTGAGCAATTACAACTTCGCCGCGGTCGAGCCGGATGGCTGGAAGACCTATGCCAACTCGTTGCTGCTCGCGTCCCTGACGGCGGTGATCGGCACGGCACTGATCTTCACCGGCGCCTATCTGATCGAGAAGGTGAAGCTCTACCCGCGGCTGCGCGCCTTCGCCCAGTTCCTGGCCATGCTGCCGATGGCCGTGCCCGGCCTGGTGCTCGGCCTGGGCTATGTCTTCTTCTTCAATGCGGGCTGGAATCCGCTCGGCTTCCTGTACGGGACGCTGACGATCCTCGTGATCAACACCATCGCCCATTTCTACACGGTCGGGCACATCACGGCGCTGACGAGCCTGAAGCAGCTCGACAGCGAGTTCGAGTCGGTTTCCGCCTCGCTCAAGGTGCCGTTCTGGTCGACGTTCCGCCGGGTGACGGCGCCGATCTGCATGCCGGCGATCCTCGACATCGCCGTCTATGTCTTCGTCAATGCACTGACCACGGTCTCGGCCGTGATCTTCCTCTATGGCGCCGACACCAAGCTCGCCTCGATCGCGATCGTCCATATGGATGAGGCCGGAGCCATGGCGTCGGCGGCGGGCATGGCAAGCATCATCATGTTCACGGCCATTGCCGTGAAACTCGCCCATGCCGGCCTCGACCGCCTGGTCTTCGGCCGCCTGCAGCACTGGCGGCAACGCTAGATCTTCGGGCCGATGCTTTAGCGGCGCGCGGGAGAACGTGACCATGGCAGCGCAGACGCCAACCCAGATCCTGCTTGCGCTCGCCGGCGAGGTCGCCCTGCTGCTCTGGAGCGTGCAGCTGGTGACGGCAGGCGTTTCGGCCGCCTTCGGCAGCCGCTTGCGCGCGTTGCTGGCGACAGGTCTCGACAGTCGCTGGCGGGCCTTCGGCGCGGGTCTCATGGTGACGGCCGGCCTGCAATCCAGCACGGCGACCGCGATGATGATCGCCTCGTTCTCCGGCGCCGGTTTGATCGCGCTGGCGCCGGCCCTGGCGATGATGCTCGGCGCCAATGTCGGGACGACGCTGATCGTCCAGTTCGTCGGCTTCGACACCAGCATGATGGTGCCGCTCCTGCTCCTCGTCGGCTATCTCGGCATGCGCCGCTTCGGCCGGTTGGCTGCCAATGAAATGGCGAAGGCGCTGTTCGGGCTGGGCCTGATGCTGCTGTCGCTTCGCCTGATGCAGGCCACCATGGCGCCGGTCGAGCACTCGCAGGTGCTGCGCGCGGTTCTCGGCGCGCTCTCGGGCGATCCGCTGATCGCCCTGCTCCTGGCCGCGGTGCTCAGCTTTGCCGCCCATTCCTCGCTTGCGGCGATTCTGGTCGTGATGAGCCTTGCCGCGACCGGGGTCGTGGGAACCCAGACCATGCTGGCGATGGTGATGGGCTGCAATCTCGGCACGGCGCTCAATCCCCTGGTTCAGGCCATGAACGGGAATGCCGCGGCCAGGCGCGTGCCGGTGGGCAACCTCGCCAACCGCATCCTGGGCTGCACGGCCGGCCTGTTGCTTCTGCCCGTGCTGACACCGGTCGTGGAGCGGTTCGCGAGCCATCCGGCGCAATCGGCGGCGCTGTTCCACCTTGCCTTCAACATCGTGATGGCTGTGCTCTTCCTTGTCCCGCTGCCGGCTTTCGCGGGCATTCTGACACGCCTGCTGCCCGATCCCGCGCCGGAAGCCGACCCCTCGCGCCCGCGTTATCTCGACACCGCAGCGCTCACGACGCCGACGCTCGCGCTCGCCAATGCGACCCGCGAGGTGCTGCATATGGCCGATGTCGTCGACGGGATGCTGAAGACGTCGCTCATGGCGTTCGAGGGCGACGATCCGGCCCGGGTGGCCGAGGTCAGCCGCGCCGACGACGTGCTCGACAACCTCTATAACCAGATCCAGCTCTATGTCGGCGCGATCGCGCATGAGACGCTGTCGCAATCCGACGAGCACCGGCTCTCGGAGGTGCTGACATTGGCGATCAATCTCGAGCATATCGGCGACATCATCGAGAAGAACCTGATGCAGATGGCCGGCAAGCGCATCCGCGACCAGCGCCGGTTGCCCGAGGACGCGCTTGCCCGCATCGCCGATACCCATGACCGGTTGCGGGATCACCTGCGCCTGGCGCTCACGGTCTTCATCTCGCAGGACGAAGCCACCGCGCGCCGGATCGTGCGCGAGAAGGAAACCTTCCGCGAACTGGAGCGGGAAGCGATCGAGGCCCATCTCGCCGAGATGCGCACCGGCAGCCGCGAAGCGGTGATCGTCAGCGCGCTCCAGCTTGATATCGCGCGCGATCTGAAGCGCATCGACGCCCATATCGCCGCCACCGTGCACGGACTTCTCGAACAGCGGGGAGCCCTGATGGGAAGCCGCCTGATGCGGGCGGCCGAGTGAGCGCACTTGCGGCTTGCCCACTCTTCGGGTGCGATGAAATCATCCTGCTCCCGCACTCCACCGTGTTCACCAGCAGCATGGTGACCGTTACCGGACCGCCGACGCCCGGAACGGGCGTGATGGAGGGGCTCCTGGAGCAATGACAGCAAGACTGCGTCGCGGCTTTGCCTCCGGAATTGCGTGAAGACAAAGAGCTAAGGGATTGCAGGTGAATCCGATTTTCACCGGAAACGCTCTAGATCATCGGACCGGATACCGTATCCAGCCCGATGATCTAACCCTTTGTCTTTGCATCGGCTTTGCCCCGAAAACCGCAATCCACCTTTCGGGCCGACGCTCTAGCGAAAAATGACGGTCCGCCGGCCGGCCAGCATCACCCGCCGCTCGATATGCAGGCGCAGCGCACGCGCCAGGACGACCGCCTCGATGTCACGCCCGACGCTGACGAGATCGTCGGGAGCCAGCGAATGATCGGCGCGCGCGACGTCCTGGTCGATGATGGGGCCTTCGTCCAGATCGGGGGTGACGTAATGGGCCGTCGCGCCGATCAGCTTCACGCCGCGATCATAGGCCTGATGGTAGGGCTTGGCGCCCTTGAAGCTCGGCAGGAAGGAATGGTGGATGTTGATCGCCCGCCCGTCGAGCGCACGGCAGAGATCGTTGGAGAGCACCTGCATATAGCGGGCGAGCACGACCAGCGACGCATCGGTCTGCGCAACCAGCTCCAGCAGCCTTGCCTCCTGCTCCGCCTTGGTCTCCGCCGTGACCGGCAGATAGTGGAACGGGATGCCGTAATTCTGCGCCAGCGGCTCGAAATCCCGATGGTTCGAGACGATCGCGGGAATCGTGATGTTGAGGTTCCCCGTCGCCTGGCGGAAGAGCAGATCGTTCAGGCAATGGCCGAAGCGTGACACCATCAGCAGGACGCGGGCCGGACGGGCCGTATCGACCGCGTCCCAGCTCATCTGGAAGGTGCCGGCTACGCCGTCGAACTCACGCCGGAACGCCGTGTCGTCGAAGCGGTCGCCGGCGGCGAAGGCAACGCGCATGAAGAAGCGGCCGTCGCGCGGATCGCTGAACTGCGCGCTTTCCAGGATGTTGCAGCCGTGCCGGTAGAGCACGCCGCTGACGGCATGCACGATTCCCGGCCGGTCCTCGCAGGCGAGGTTGAGGACACGGGCGGGCTTGCGCAGGACGATATCCCTGGGAATGGCGGGGGCGAGCGGCGTGAGATCGGTCATCCCCTCAGGCTCCGCGCGCCTGACCGCGGTCGAGCGGTGCGGCGAGGCTCGCCGTCACGGGGATCGCCGTGCCCGCGAGATCGATCGCCCAGTTGCGCGCGTCGAGCCAGGCCTGATCGATCGGCTCATGGCTTTGGGCCCAGCCGAGTGCGACGATTCCGTCGAGGGTTGCGCCGAATGCCGCGGAGGTGATCTCGCCGACCGGCCTGCCATCGGCCAGGATCGCCTCGCCGCCCCAGGCCATCTGACCATTCGGACGGGGGCCGACAAGCGCGACCAGCCGCTTGGTGCGCGGCGCCGCGCGGGCAATGGTGAGGGCGTCGCGGCCGATGAAATCGCCCTTGTTCAGCTTCACCGCGAAGCCGAGGCCAGCCTCGTAGGGATTGACGTCCGGCGTCAGCTCGCGTCCCCAGGCGCGGAAGCCCTTCTCGATGCGCAGCGAGTCGACCGCGTAGTATCCGACATCGACGAGACCGAGATCGGCTCCGGCCTCGTGCAGCAGATCGTAGATCGCGGCTGCGAATTCCGCGGGCACGTAGAGTTCGAAGCCCTCCCCCAGATAGGAGCGGCGGCAAGCCCAGGTCGTGGCATAGCCGATGGTGATCTGCCGGATCGCGTTGGCGGGGAAATCAACGGGATCGAAGGAGACGGGCGAGACGCGAGCGAGGATCTCGACGACCTTCGGGCCGGCCAGCGAGAGCACGGCATAGGCCGATGTCACGTCCGTCAGCGTCGCTCCCTCCGGAAGCTGGCGCCTGATCCAGTGCGCGTCGCGCGTCGCCTGGGCGGTGCCGGTCAGGAGCAGGTAGGTGTCGGGCGCAATGCGGGCGGCCGTGAGGTCGCTTTCGAAGGTGCCGCGCGCGTTGAGCAAGGCCGTGTAGACCGAGCTGCCCACCGGAACCGCGACATCATTGGCGGAGAGGCGCTGCAAGGCCGCTTCGGCCTGCGGACCCTGCAGCAGGAATTTGGCGAAGCTGCTCATGTCCACGAGCCCCGCCGTCTCGCGGCAGGCTCGATGCTCCGCAGCGACCGTTTCGAACCAGTTCTGCTGCCCGAAGGAATAGCGGATCCTGCGCTCATCCTCGGTGCGGGCGAAATAATTCGCGCGTTCCCACCCCATCTTGGAGCCGAAGACAGCCTGTTTGGCGGCCAGGCGCTCATAGAGCGGCGAGCGGCGGAAGGGCCTTGCGGTATCGAGTTCGCGGTTCGGCCAGGGCATGGCGTAGTGAAGGCCAAGCGTCTCCTTGATGCGATCCTTCAGCCAGGCCGGATTGTTGTTGAAGCTCGCGAAGCGGCGAATGTCGACGGGCCAGAGATCGCTCGTGGCCTCGCCCGCGACGATCCATTCGGCCAGCGCGCTGCCGGCGCCGCCGGCAGAGGCGATCCCCATCGAGTTGAAGCCGGCGCCGACATAGACACCCGCCACTTCCGGAGCCTCGCCCAGAAGGAAATTGTTGTCCGGCGTGAAGCTCTCGGGACCGTTGAGGAAGGTCTTGATCTCGGCCGTCTCCAGGGCCGGCACGCGCTGCAGCGCGTTTTCCATCAGGATGGCGAACTGGTCCCAGTCATCGGGCAGGAGCTGGAACTCGAACGGATAGGGGATGCCGTCCATGCCCCAGGGTTTTGCGTCGGGCTCGAAGCCGCCCATCACCAAGCCGCCGACCTCCTCCTTGTAGTAGGTGTAGCCATCGGGATCGCGCATCACCGGCAGGTCCGGCGTCACGCCCGCGATCTTGCCGGTGACGATGTACATGTGCTCGGCCGAATGCAGCGGCACGGACACGCCGCACATCTGCCCGACCGCGCGTGACCATTGTCCCGCGCAGATCACCAGGACCTCGCATTCGACCCGGCCCTGATCGGTCTGCACCGCCCTCACCCGGCCCTTCTCAGTCTCGACGCCGGTGACGCGGATCCCCTCGCGCACGATTGCGCCACGGCTACGGGCGCCGCGCGCCAGCGCCTGGGTGATGTCGGACGGGTTCGCCTTGCCGTCGCCGGGGAGCCAGACGCCGCCGACGAGATCGTCGGTGCGCATCACCGGCCATTTCTCGCCAGCCTCCTTCGGGCTCAGCTCCTCGATCTCCACCCCTTGAGCGCGCGCCGCCGAAATGGTCCGGCGCAGCTGCGTCATGCGTTCGGGCGTGCGAGCGACCGAAACCGAGCCGCAGCGCTTCCAGCCGGTGGCGAGCTCGGTCTCCTGCTCCAGCGACGCGTAAAGCTCGGTGGAATAGCGGATCAGGCGCGTCATGCTCGACTGGCTGCGCAGCTGCCCGACCAGGCCGGCCGCGTGCCAGGTGGTGCCCGAGGACAGGCGCCCCTGCTCGAGCAGGAGCACATCGCGCCAGCCGAGCTTGGTCAGATGATAGGCGACGGAACAGCCGACGATACCGCCGCCGATGATGACGACGCGAGATTGGGTGGGAATGGACATGAGCGCCTCCGCGATGGAGACAGCCTAGCAGGCAAAATCCACAAAACAACAAAAAACCACAAAACGGGCAAAATCAGGAAACGAGCAGGCGCACTCCGTTCCTGGTCAGGTTCGCCGCGATCGGCTCCGGCGGAAGCCGGTCGACCAGCAGTCCCGCGCAGGTTTCGTCGCCGCCGATCCGGCTGGGAAGGACAAGGCCGAACTTGCTGCTGTCGGCCATCAGGAAGCCTTGCTCCGCCGCGTTCAGGAGAGCGCTTCGGATGGCCGCTCCGGCGCGCGTGTAGTCGGTCAGCCGCCCTTCCGTGTCGACGCCGCCGACGCTGACGAAGGAGACATCCGCCGAAAGGCGCCCGATCGCCCGCAGGGCCTCCGTGCCCGAGGTCGCATCCTCGTTGGGGTCGAATTCGCCACCGATCAGGAAGACGCGGGCGCCCGGCAGCCGGCTGGCCAGCCGCGCATTCTCGAGCGACGTGGTATGCACGACCAGCCGCTTCCGGTCCGACCGCGCCAGCGCGCGCACCACGGCCTCGGTCGTGGTGCCGGAATCGAGCAGAATGGTCATGCCGTCGCCCAGCATGGAGGCGGCGAGCGTGGCGATCAGGTCCTTGCCTGTGCGGTTCACGGTCCGGCGGCTGGCGAAGGAGGCTTCCGAACGTTCGGCCCGGATCGCTCCGCCATGAACGACAGCGAGCAGCCCCTCGGCCGACAAGGCCTTGAGGTCGCGCCGGATCGTCTCGCGGGAGACGTCGAGCGACAGGGCCAGTTCCTCGACGCTGATCGATTCCTGTCTTTCGAGACTGTCGAGAATGATGCGATGCCGTCGCGCAGCGATGTCGCGGGTCATGGAAACGGAGCCAAAAATCCTGGTCGGCGGAAGAAGCCGTCCCAATCTGCCACATGTCGTCGATTCGCGCTTGGCAATCGAACGGGGATGGAAAAACATGACAGGCACCAACGGAATCGAGTGCCGCCAAGCTATAGCGCCGATAGATGGCCAACGGCCATAGATCATTTAGATTATAAAAATCGACATAAACTTACATAATCGAACAATCACCTCCACATACACTGAATATAACCCGCATTATTCAAAAACCCCATTCACCGTCTGAGAGATAGAACTCGAGCACGGCCGCAATCATCTCACTTGACTTCGCGGCCGTGACCTTTCACGTACATCTCATGCGTATCGATTCCCCTACTCTTCTCTTCGAGCGGGTGTGCCCCATCACGGGGGACTGAACCCGACCCGGCTGCGTCGCGGCCCGGTCCGGGCAGAGGCTGGCAGTCCCGCGTACCGCGGGTTGCGCAGGTCACACAGAGCGGCAACCCATTCAGACCTTCCTCTCATGACTGCCTGCAACTCGCTGGTGGCAAACATGATTTGCGCATTGAAACGACCAGTCACCGTGCTTCCGGCCAGCCATTATGTGCGGCTGCAAGAGCTGGCGCATTTGCTCGGCGAGCAAATTCATCCGCTCGCGTCCGCGCTTTTGCGCAAGCTGGACCGCGCCGCGTGGCGTGAGGCGGACGATATGCCGGAGCAAACGGTCCTGCTGGATGGTTTCGTCACCTATCGTGTCGGGGGCACGGGGCAGCCCGAACGCCGACGCTTGATCGATCCCGCAGACGGAATGTGGCCGCCCGCTGAGTTATCGGTGATCACGCCTCTGGGCATCACAGTGCTTGGGCTTTCGGTGGGCGATCGGGCCCCGATGATCGGGGCCGACGTTCGCGCGCCGCCATGGGTCGACGTCTTGGCGGTCGACCCTGTGACGACGTCGGGGATCGTCCGAGGGCTGCCCCCTCGAATGCGCGCACGATCCACTCGTCGTTGGCGGATCAGCCTCGATGGCCTAAGAACGGRCGACGCCTCCCAGGCAAAGGAGAATGATGGAACTTTCCCCGCTACTGCTGATCCTCATTCTGCCTTTCGTAGCCAGCCTGGCGGTGGTCCTGTCCCCGGGGGCCTCCCGCGAACCGGTGACCTGGATCACCGGTCTCACCTTGCTGGCCTGCCTCATCGTGACCTTGTCGCTCTACCCATCCGTGAGCGGCGGAGATGCCCTCCGGCATCAGATCGACTGGATCCCGTCTCTCGGACTGAACTTCACGCTGAGGATGGATGGCTTCGCCTGGATCTTCGCGGCTCTCGTCAGCGGTATCGGCCTCCTGGTCGTCATGTACGCCCGGTATTACATGTCCGCCGACGATCCGGTCCGGCGCTTCTATCTGTTCTTTCTGGCATTCACGGGCTCGATGCTGGGCGTGGTCCTTTCGGGCAACCTGGTGCTTCTGGTCGTGTTCTGGGAACTGACCAGCATCTTTTCCTTCCTGCTGATCGGCTACTGGCAGCAGAGCCAGGCAGCGCGCGACGGCGCCCGCATGGCCATGACGGTCACGGGCATGGGGGGCCTCGCCCTGCTGGGTGGCGTCCTGATCGTCGGTCATATCGTCGGCAGTTATGACCTCGACGACGTCCTCCGATCGGGCGACCTCATCCGTTCGCACACTCTATACGTCCCGGCGC
>NZ_JBFTZN010000166.1:0-12665 GCF_056406775.1 Allobosea sp. P1_A7 | reverse complement strand
GTGTGCCACTGACACTGACCGCCAGCGGCGGCGCGCTCTTCATGGGGCTCGTCTTCGGCTGGCTGCGCTCCGTGTACCCCTTCTACGGCCGCATTCCCGAGCCRGCGATCTGGATCTTCGATACGGTCGGGCTCTGCATGTTCATCGGCATCGTCGGGCTCGGCGCCGGCCCAAGTTTCGTCTCGGGCCTGAAGGCGACCGGCGTCAGCCTGATCCTCGTCGGCCTCGTCTCGGCGCTGCTGCCGCATACCATCGGCATTCTGTTCGGGCGCTACGTCCTTAAGATGGACCCGCTCATCGTGCTCGGCGCCTGCGCCGGGGCCGGCACCATCACGGCGGCGCTCAGGGCCATCCAGGACGAGGCCCAGAGCAGCATTCCGGCGCTGGGTTACACAGTGCCCTATGCCATCGGCAATATCCTGCTCACGGCCTGGGGGCCGATCCTGATCGGAATCATGTYGCGTTAGGGCAGCCGATCTGTTGCGGGTCCGTTTCCACGCTGTGGACATCCAGCCCCCCTGGCGAAAGCTCAGGTCGCGCGTGCTTTCGGGTATTCGAGGAAAGAACCGTGGCAGTGCGCGGGTTGATCGCAGCAGAGATGGCGCTCTCCTTATCTCACAAGGAGCTTCGTCTGATGGGCGCTTCCTGAACAGAGCCGAACAATTCCGTTCATCCTGCGTTCCCTCTCGGAAGGCTTTAATCGCCGGGAGGAAAGAAGGAGAACCCCGATGCGTCGGTTCTTGATCACAGCCACTATCGTCTTGGRCGCGGCCGCAACCATGGCCGGCCTCGCGCCCGCAGCTCACGCCAGCGAAGCGATTGCGCCCTCGATTGCGCAGCAGCTCGACAAGCAACCGTTGGCGTTCGCCATGACCGAGGCGAAGCGGGAACGCTTGATGATCATCCAGGGCAACATGGATCGGCAGCGATATTACGGCCGCCGCGATGGCTATAGTCACGGCTACGGCTATGGTTATGGCCGTCGCCATGGTGGTCCGCCGCCCTGGGCGCCTGCACATGGCTACCGCCGGCACCATTATGAGCGCTGGTAGGCTCGCTCCCGCGGGATAATCTCCCCGCTGAATAGGCGGAGGGCCGGCAGGCGGCTCTCCGGAATGGTCAAGGCTCCGATCTCATAAGCCCGGAGCCTTGTCATGGGAGCCACGCGCTAGGCTCGAGCCGGTCAGCCTTATGCATCGTCGCGCGCGTGTCGCCGCCGACTTCGTGCGTGCCGCCAGAACGCGACAAGCGCAATCAGGGCGGTGACCAGCAGGAGTGAAACGCCCATCTGGATCAGTCCGAACTTGTGTGCACCCGGAGGCACAAACCACCCGGCGACGACGGCGGCGACGTTCAGAACGGACTCAACGAAGCGGTCCAACATCTTGATCCCCTTTCCCAAAGCCCGTTTCAGGAACAAGTCGCTGAACGGTGGCGAACGAGAGGACTCTCATCCTCATTTGTCGGGGGTGCCCGCTCGCGGTGCAAGCAAATTCTAGAAGATCCTGCCCGCAAAATTCATTCTGGAAGCAGTATTCAGCGGCATCGGGCTGCCTGAACATTTCCGAGCCACGTGCGAAACCGGCATGCGCCCGGACTACCCTTCAGTCAGCTGCTACAGCCGCGCAAATCAGCCAGGTCTGGCGTGCGCCATCCCGGGGCTTTCTGGCCTCGGGCGGTGTTGCGGCGGCCAAGCTAACAGCTGATCGAGGCCTATGCCGGTGGTCCTTATCCACCGCCGGGAACCACCCCCCGGCAGGCCCAGGCGACCGCCGCAAATGAGCGCGGACCATCAGGTTGGCCGGCCTCATAGGCGGCCCTGACGGCTTCACCGGCCTTTGCCCGGGATGCCGGATCGAGYCCCGCTACATATTTGCCGAGCGGCCCCTCCCCGGCGGCGAACGGGTCCCAGTAGTCAGCGAAATTCGCGTAATCCATCCTGATCAGAAGCGAGGTCTGTTCGACGCTCTCGAGGCCCTGCGCCGTGAAGGTCTGCCGCATTTCGTCGGGCCTCATCATGGGCTGGAAGCAGTAGTGAGCGCGCAGGCTTCGCGCCTGTTCGTCCTGCGCAGCGAGGGTGTCCAACATCATGCGCATCCCCGACATCCCGCCGAGATGATCCCAAACGGCGGCTGCGACAACGCCGCCCGGCCGCACGACGCGACGCATTTCGGCAACCGCCTTGTCGGCTGCCGGCACGAAGTGCAGGACGAGCAGCGACAGGGCCCGGTCGAATTCGTCGTCGGGGAAAGGGATGGCGCAGGCATCGCCCTCCTTGATCGTGATCCGCGGATCACTGTTCCGGCGCCGGGCCTCCGCGACGAAGATCGGTGAAAAGTCGATCGCTGCGACCTCGGCGATTTCCGCTGCCTGGGACAGCGCGAAGGTCAGGCTGCCTGTGCCGCAGCCGACGTCGATGACGCGCTCGCCAGGGGCGATACCGGCGAAATCAATGAACGGGCCGGCAAGCTGACGGCTCCAGCGGCCCATGAGCTGCTCATAACCGCTGGCGCTGCGGACGGTGAAGCTGGACGGCATGGTGGGGCTCTCCTTGCTCGCTGAAGAACCTCCCTACTGCGCAACCTGGGAAACGGCCGACATGAGCTCCTGGGGGTTCGGCGCCCCGAACATGTAACGCCCCCCTTCCGGAACTTCGGTGAAGCACCAGCGCACGATGCCTTGCCGGTCGAGCAGGAACTGGCCGACAAGCTGGCCAAGGCCTGTCGCCTTCATCTCCAGGTCGGCCTCGGTCAGTTCGTAACCGTCCTTGTTGTCGAGGAATTGCGACCCCGCCAGCGGGTCGAGCGGTCCTGGCGTCTCGCCGGGAATCTCGACCCGCATACCCAGCACGGCGGCCACCGAGACCTTGTGCGGCCACGCCGTCTCGTTCTCCGTGAATTCGAGATTTGGCAGGCCAAATGCCTGGTGGGAGGTTCGTTTGGGGTCGGAGGCGGCGAGAAGATTGGGCATCGGATGATAACGGAAATAGAGCCGCGCGCGTTCAATCGGCGTGTTGACCACGGTCAGGCTCTCGACGCCCGCAGCACGGAGCGCCGGATCGAGCTGCGCCTGGGCGGCGATATGGCGCCGGCAGAAGGCACAGTGCAAGCCGCGGTACAGGCCGACCAGCACCGGCTTTTGACCGCGAAAGTCGTCGATCGCGATCTTTCCCTCGCGGGTGATGGCGTCGAGCACGACGTTCGGTGCCCTGTCGCCGGGTTGAAGAGGAACCATGTCGGCCTGCGCGAGCATATCCAACCTCCTCCGCGGTCAATCGAGGAAAGGCAGCACCACGAGCGCTTCCGGGTCGAGCCCGTGCCGGGCGCAGACGTCTTGCGCCAGCGAAAAGTAACGGTCGGCTTCCGCCAGATCGTCACGGTCGAGATTGAGTGTCGCGAGACCATCATAACATGGAAAGAGCAGCTGCGGCTCGCCCGTTTCGCGGGCAACGTCGAGCGCTTCGTTGTAGAAGCTGGCCGCGATGTCTGGTTGCCCCTGGCATTGGTGAATCTGCCCGAGCACGATCAGGGGCACAGGCAGGTGCTCGCGCTGGTCGAGCGCACGGTCGATCTCCACCGCCTTCTCCGCCGCCGGAACGCCCTCTGTCGGGCAGCGGTCCGTGAATGTGCAGCAGGCGACCGCCAGATTGGTGAGGAGGCGTGCCTGGAAACCCAGATCGCCGATACGCCGCGATATCTCGAGGCCGCGCCGACACACCTCCATCGCCTGCACGGGATTGATCGTTGTATAGAGCACGCCGAGATTGGTGTAGCCGCGGCAGGCGGCGCCAGGCAGGTCGGCAGCTTCGGCCACCTCTATGCTTCGCTCCACCTCGCGCACAGCTTCGCGGTTCCGCCCGAGCCGGGCCAGCGCGACGCCCTTGGTGTTGAGCGCTTCCGCAGTCACGAGCGCTGCCTCGCGCCCGATCCCGGAGGCCTCGTCCGGGGTCAGCGTGCACGCGCATGCGAGCGCAGCGTCGGCCCATTCTGCTGCACGCGCGTGATCGCCGGTCCGGAACGCCAGGCGGCCGCGCTCCTGCCAGAGATGCGCCTGCTCGATCGGCGCGTCAGCTCCGTCGAGAAGTGTCGCGGCCTCGGCGTAGCAGGCTTCGGCCTTGTCGCGCTTGCCGACATCCCAGAGCAGGCGGCCGATCTTGCGAAGAACCCGGGCCGAGGCGACGCGGTCGCCGTTCTCGCGATAGACCCGCAGCACCATCCCATAATGCTCATGCGCCAGCGCACGGCGGCCGGTCGGGCCGCAGAGATCGGCAATCCGCTCGCCGAGCTGCAGCCTGACCCCTGTCGGTTCGGCCGTCGCCAGCGCCGCGAGCGCCTGCTCGTAGAAGCGAAGGGCGTCATCATTGGCATAGATCATGCGGGCGCGATCACCGGCCTCGCGCAGGTATTGCGCGCCCTTTTCCCGCTCTGCGCTCAGCCCGAAATGATGACCGAGCACGGTCAGATCTTCGAGCCTTTCGGGACTTTCGCCGCACAGGCCCTCGAAGGCGGTGGCGATCTGCCCGTGCAGTTCGGTCCGTCGTAGCAGCAGCAGATTCTGATAGATCACATCGTGCAGCAATGTCTGCGTGAAGCGGTAGCATTGCGACGAGATCGCGCCTGTGCCGGCCTTCTGGATGATTTCCGCGTCGCCAAGCAGTTCGAGCCCGGCTTCGAGCCTGGCGGGGTCGGCGGTCACCGCTGCAAGCAGCGTCGCATCGAAGCGAGGGCCAATGACCGCGGCTTCCTGCGCGAGACGCCGCGCCTCCTGCGGCAGACGGTCGAAGCGGGCGAGCAACATCGCCTGGATCGTGTCCGGGATGCTGACTGCGGCTTCGCCCGCCACGATCTGCCAGTGCTGGCCGTCGCGCTTAAGCACGTCGAGCTCGATCAGGCCGCGCACGATCTCCTCGAGGAACAGGGGGTTGCCCCCGGCGCGCTCGAGGATCCTCTCAGGCAGCGCCCCGATGGAGCTCAGCCAGCCCTCGCCGAACAGGGCCGCGAGCAGGCGGCGTCCGTCGCTGTCTCCAAGCTGCGTCAGCCTGAGCGCGGTATGGCTGAAGCGGCTTGAGTCCAGCGGGTCGTTTTGCTGCGTGGGGCGATGAGTGACCACCAGCATCAGCCGCGATCGGTCCAGCCTGTCCATCACGAAACGCAGCGCTTCCAGCGATACCGTGTCAGCCCAGTGCAGATCTTCGACGACGATCAGCAGCGGCGACAGAGCCAGGCGCCGCTCGATGATCGTGCAGACAGCATGGAGGATTTGCCGCCGCAATTGCTCGGGCTCGACATGCTGCAAACTTGCCTTGGGGTCGCCCAGGCCGAGCACATGGTAGAGCAGCGGCATCAATCGCTCCGCCTCTTCGCCCGCCATGCCAAGGTTGGCCAGCAAGGCTGCGAGCTTCAAGCGCATCTCGTCGGGAGCATCGTTCTGCATCACCCCGGCAGCGCTGCGCACGACTGCGCCGATGGCGCCGAAGGACTGTTCGCCAAGCGGCGAGCAGGCGGCCTGCCGTACGGCAACGTCGCGAAAGCGCTCCTCGCAGCCGAGGCGGCCGACGAACTCGTTCACCAGCCGAGATTTCCCGATGCCGGCCTCACCGACAAGGCGCAGAAGCTGCGCCTGGCCAGCACAGGCCTGGTCGAGACTCGCCAGCATGCGCTGGAGCTCCGCATCGCGGCCGATCAGCGGTGCGCTGAGGCCGAGTGCATCGAGCCCACGCGCTGCACGGGGTGATGCGAGCGGTCCGCCCAGCCGATGCACCAGCACGCTGCCGGACTTGCCGCGAAGGGCGACCTCACCGAGCGAGGTATAGGAGAAGGCATGCCGGGTCAGCCGGTAGGTCAGCGGACCCACCAGCACCTCGYCTGGGGCAGCCAGCGATTGCAGCCTCTGCGCCGTGTTCACCGTATCGCCGGTCACCGAATAGGATTTCGCAGTGCCGACGCCGAGACCTCCAGCGACGACCGGCCCGGTGTTTATGCCGATATGGAGCACCATTTCAGCACTTCCGGCGGCGGAGCTTTCGCCGAGCCGCGCCGTGCGGGCGATCATGTCGAGCGCAGCGCGGAGCGCGCGTTCGGGATCATCCTCATGCGCGACAGGTGCGCCGAACAGTGCGAGCAGCGCATCGCCGATGAACTTGTCGACGAAGCCACCGAAGCTCTGCACAGCCGCCGTCAGTTCCGTGAACAACGCGGTCTGCAAGGTCTGGACAACCTCGGGGTCGAGCCGCTCGCTGAGCGCGGTGAAGCCGCTGAGGTCGGCGAACAGGACCGTCACCGTCCTGCGATCCGCATCGGAGACCGGCGGCGCGGTTGTATGGTCCCTTTCAACGTCCGGAAGGGGTGCTGGCATCCGGGAATCCATCGCAGCGATTGCTCTCGACGCGGACGCTGTCTGAGGAGTGGCCCTCGCGGTGGTGCGGGCGCCGCATTGCGGGCAAAAGGCGAAATCCGGCGCGCAGAGAAAGCTGCAACTCGAACACGGCACGGGCTGGCGCACGCCGCATTTCGGGCAGAAGGCAAAGCCGCTTTCGATCTGGAAACCGCAGCCCGAGCAGTCCATCGACCAAGACCTCGCGGGGCCGTAAAAGCCTGCTCTCGCCTCACGCCTTGCCGCACGGCCTTCATGAGGTTGAACCCATAACGGCCAGGCTGCAAGCGACGGCGCGATAACGGAATCGGTCGGCCGTTCCTACGCGGCGAGTTGGCCGGTCGGGCTCTCGGCGGCAGCCGATCGCGTCGGCGCGTCCTGCACCATGAGCGATTTGCCGTCGGGCCGAGAACGTTCTTGCGTGCGCGGTCGTCCCTGCCCTCAGAACCTCATTCCAAGCCTGGCGTTGAAGCTATGGTCGGTGACGCCCCGCGCGAACTGGCCATCATAGGCGATGCTGAGCTCGGCCGCCGGCGTGAGCTTCATGCCGATGCCCGCGCCGACCACCAGCGCATCGCGGGCGATCGGAACGCCCGCGATCGAGAACGGGGCGCCGCTGGCGAAGGCCTGGAGCGAGAGTGGCGTCAGGTCGCCGCCAGCATGGCGCCAGCCGAGCGTGCCGTTGAGCTGCACCGCGCTGCCGCCGAGTTCGACGCTGGTCTGCGCGCGCAGGCCGAGCGTTGCGAAGGTCACGGCGGTGGTCTGCGGGCCCGCGGACAGAGCTGCGATGCCGCCCGTTTCACGAAAGCCATCGCTGCGAAGGCTGACATAGGCAAGATTGGCGAAGGGCTCGAACACGCCGGGCCCGAAGTCGAGACGATAGGCGATCTCGCCGAAGGCCTGCAGGGAGTGGGCTCCATAGCCCGACAGAAGCTGCTCGCCGCCTCCCGGGAAGGAGACCGAGCGCCGCATCGAGAGATCGTGCAAGGCAAAGTTCGCCGCGCCGGTCAGGCGGAGACGATCGAAGCGGGCCCCGCCATAGAGGCCGATCGTGTAGTTGTCCGCGTCGCCCTGCGACCTGCGGCGCGCCACCTCGAAATGCGAGCGCGAATATCCCGCCATGATGCCGGCCCGACTATCCGCCGTGGCAGCGAGGTCGAGGCCGGCGACGAGGCCGTTGGTCGAGCGCGTGAGCGAGGCGGCATTGCCGTCCCCTTGTGTCTGCCCCCAGGAGCCGAAGCCGCGCGCCCATAGCGCCAGGCTTTCCGCCGGGGCCGTCGAGATCGTCCCTTTGCCCGAAGCATAGGCCAGCGTCGCGATATGCGGCGCACCGATTCCGTCGAAGGCCGMGCGGATCCGGTCGGAAACCGCACTGCGCACCATCTGGCTGCCTTCGATCAGTACGGTCTTGGCCGAGGCGTGAATCTCGCCGGACAGGCTGTCGAATGCGCGCCGTCCCTCATCCTCGTCGCGCAGCTGCGTGAAGCGCTGCCAGAGAGGATTGGCCTCGTCCAGGCTTTCCAGGCCGAGGCTCGTCTGGGTCTGGTTGCGGGTCTGTGCGAGGGCGGAGAAAGGCAGGTCGTTGCGCAGCAAGGTCAAGGTGATGCTGGTCGCGTCATAGCCCAGTGTCGGATCGAGGAAGAGATAGCGCGAGCTGACGTCGTCGAAGCGGCCCTGCACGCCCCGATCCGCGGTCAGGATCGTATAACGCTGGTTCGCTCGATAATTGCCGTCCTCACCGAGATGCACCACCGAGCCGCCGCCGAGCCTTGCCGCACCACCGGCACGGATCAGGTCGCTCGACATGCCGCTGGCATCGACCTCGACCTCGTAGATCGCGCCCCGCTCGAACGCGATATCGCCGGTAACCGTCAGGGTGCCGATCGAGTTGCCGGGCGCGATCGTCGCGCCGGAGCGGATCGTCGTTGCGCCGACGGAACCGCTGCCCTGAAGTCTGGCGCCGGCCAGCACGTCGATCTCGCCGCCAAGGGAACCATTGACGACGAGCATGCCCGCCGACACCGTGGTCGTGCCGGAATAGCCCGCGCTGTCGCCGCGCAGTTCGAGCCCGCCGCGGCCGGTCTTGTCGAACCGTCCCGTCCCGGAGAACACGCTCGCGATGCTGGCGTCGCTGCGCTGATCGAACACGACCGTGCCGTTATTGGCGATGTCGCCGGAGATCGAGGCTGCGTCGCCGACGAGCCTGCCCGCCGCGACGACGGTGCGGCGATAGAAGTTGGTGCCGGTCAGCGTCAGCGTTCCCGCCCCGGTCTTGATCAGATCGCCAAAGCCATAGACCCCACCCGTCAGCGTCGCGTCGCGGCTATTGGTATCGACGGTGCCGTTGCCCAGCAGCAGCACGGTGCGGCTGGTGTCGAACGCGGTGCCGAAGCGCAGCGCGCCGCCGAAGAAGCTGATCGCCGTGCCCCGGGCGCCGAGATTGCCGTCGGACGCGACCTCGAGCACGCCAGCCCTGATCACCGTGCCGCCGGAATAGCTGTTATTGCCGGTCAGGATCGTCGTGCCGCTGCCGGACTGGACGACGCTGCCGCTGCCCGAGATGGCGCCGGCGAAGACGTAGTCGTTCGTGCGGTTGAAGCTCAGAAGGGCGTTGTTGACGACATCGCCGGCGAGTTCGCCGGAGGTCCCGCCATTGCCGATCTGCAGCATGCCGGCCGCAATCGTCGTGCCGCCGCYATGGCTGGCGCTTCCTGTCAGTGCGAGCGTGCCCCAGCCGTCCTTCACCAGGCTGCCAGTGCCGCTGACTGCCCCACCGAGGGCCAACGTCGTGCCCGCGATGGTCTCGATCGTGCCCGAGCCGGTGAGCGTGACCGCGCGGCTGCTGGTGATGTCGGCGAGCGTCGCCAGCCGGCCTCCCCCGCTCAATGCAAGGCTGGAGGATGCATTGCCGAGATTGGCGTCGGCGATGATGGCCAAGGTGCCGCCGCGGATCGCCGTGCCCCCGGAATAGCTGCTCGTCCCGGTTAGGAAGAGTGTGCCGGAGCCCGCCTTCTCGACCCGTCCGGCGCCGGTGATGCTGCCGGCGAAGGCACTGTCCTCGGCCTGGTCGACGGTCAGCGTAGCCGCGCCGAGCGCAATCTCGCCGCCTGTGCCGGCGAGTTGGCTCATCGCCAGATGATAGCTGTTGAGATCGAGCCTGCCGCCGGTCAGGACGTAGCCGGTCATCCCTGGCAGGGCTCCGGCGCTCTCTGCGATCAGCGTTCCGGCCGTGATGAGCGTGCCGCCGGACCAGCTGTTGCTGCCTGAAAGCGCGAGCGTACCGGCGCCCCATTTGATCAGCCCGCCCGCGCCAGTGAGCGCCCCGGTGAGCTGCAGCGTCGTGCCAGTATCGGTGTCGATGGCGCCGGTGTCGCGCAGGGTGATGCTGCGGCCGGAGGTGAAACTCGCGGTCGTATGGAGCGCGCCATTGTCGAAGGTGAGGCCGCCCGCACCGCCAAGATTGCCGTCATCGGCGATCTGAAGCGTGCCGCCCCCGATCTCCGTGCCGCCGGTATAGGTATTGGCTCCAGACAGGATCAGCGTGCCGTCGCCGGTCTTGGCGAGACCGTCAGAGCCAGTAATCGTCAGGGCGACCGTTGCGGTCTCGCCGTCGAGGACGCGGATCTCCGGCGTCGTGATGACGAAGCTGCCGTTATTGTAGCCGCGCAGGTTCAGGCTGCCTCCGGCCCCGTCGACCAGCGTGTAGCTGCCGCCCGCGAATTGCAGCCCGACGAGGTTCTGCTGGCCGTCAACGGTAACGGTGCCGCCCGGGCCGCGGAAGACACCGTAGCCGCTGCCCCATTGCGTCGGAGCGGCGCCGGCATAGTCGAACCAGTTCTGGCTTCCGGCATTCCAGGTGCCGGATGCGCCGCCCGCCGATGTCGTGCCCCAGAGCTGCAGGATGTTGAGGCCGTTCTGCTGGACGAGCAGGTCGACCTTGCCCGCCTGCGAGATGTCGATTCTGTAGTCATAGGCGAACGGGCTGGTCGCCGGCGTGCTCCCGATGCCGAGGCCGCCGCCGGAGAGGGCACCGGTATAGGTGAAGACACGATGGAAGCCGATCATGGGCTGCGAACCGGCGCCGATGTTCAGTATCCCGCCATTGAGGGCGAGGTTTCCATTGACCTGTGTCGTGGCGGAGTCGATCGCGGGGGCGTCGGCGCTGCGCAGTTGGTAATCGTAGTTGCTGCCGGCGTTGAGTGTCAGCGTGCCGTTGACGATGAGCGGGGCGGCATCCGATGGCCTGATGGTGCCGCCTGCATTCGCCGTGAGGTTGCCGTTGACGGTCAGCGAGGTCGGGCCGGAGGGCGCCAGGGTGCCGCCATTGCCGATCGTGATCGCACCCAGGCTGCCCTCGCCTTCGACGCGGCCGCCAGCATTGATCGCGATGGCGCCGCCGAGACGCGCCGAGCCCGCCATCCTGAGCGTGCTGCTCGCCACCGTCACAGCGCCCGAGAAACCCGAACTGTCGCCCGTCAGGATCGTCGTGCCCGAGAGCAGCCGGATCGTCCCCGCGCCCGCGCTGGCGCTGGAGAGCGCCGCATCGAAGCGATAATCCGACGCCGTGTGGTTGAAGACGAGCGCACCGGCTGTCGAGATTCGCACGCCACCGGTCTTCAGGAATCCGGGAGCGGCTGCCGCAGCCCCGGCACCAGCACCGATGTTCAAGGAGCTGGGGCCGTAATCCTTCAAGGCGATGACATATTTGCCGGTATCGATCAGCCCACCATCCGAGACCGTCGCGGTTGCGGTTGCGGCTGCGCCGCCGAGCCCCGACAGGGTGAAGGCCTCGACGCCATGATAGAGGGCATCCGAATTGACCGTGGTCAGCACGGAACCGGCACCTGTGACGACGAGGCTGCCGGCGACCGCCACCGTGTCGCTCTGGACCCGACCACCATCGGAGATGAGCAGCGAACTCGTGCTGCCGACGCCAAGTTCGGCGCGCTCGAGGTAGCCGGGGCCGCGATGCACGGTCCAGCGCGCGCCTGCACCCGTGACGACGGCATCGGAGCCGGGCGCGCCGGGCTTGCCGCCGATGATCGTCTCGCCATAGCTGTCGAGGCTCCCGCCATTGGCGATCGTCATATGACCTGAGCCGTCGATCCCGAGGTACAGCGCCGAATAATTGCTCCAGTGCGACCCTGGCCCGGAAATGAGGACCGTGCCGCGAGAGCCGGCCTCCTTGCCGATGATCGTGGCGATCCCGAGCTGGGGCTGGAAGAGCGTGAACAGGCTGGTCAGGGTACCGCCATTCGTGATGGTC
The DNA here is from genome assembly GCF_056406775.1 of Allobosea sp. P1_A7. Classification (NCBI taxonomy): domain Bacteria; kingdom Pseudomonadati; phylum Pseudomonadota; class Alphaproteobacteria; order Hyphomicrobiales; family Alloboseaceae; genus Allobosea; species Allobosea sp. P1_A7. The sequence continues at coordinate 1,027 of NZ_JBFTZN010000166.1, read as the reverse complement.
AGCGACGCATCCCCACTGTCGCCCACGACCATGGGGACCGCATTGTTCCATTTGGCCGCGGAACCGGAGATCGTGACGGCAGCATGGGAGCCCGCATCAGGCGCGATGACCGCCGTCGTGCTGGAGAATTCCGCCGCACCGAACAGGACGAGCCCGCCATTCCTGACGCTGATCGTGCTGAAGCTCGCCGCGCCCGTCACGGTCCAGGTGCCCGGGCCGTCCTTCGCAAAGGTGCCGAAGGCCTGGCTGGCATTGCCCAATGCGCTGAAGTCGAAACTGGCATTCTGCCAGCCTCCGAGGACGAGGGTGTTTGGATTGCTGTCGTCGCGGGTCAGGGCGACAGTGCCGAGGATGCGATAGCCCGCCTGCAATTCCAGCGTATTGCCGCCGCCGCTCAGATTGATGGCATCGGCACGCGACCCGTCGGGATTGAGCCCGCCTTCGATCTGCCCCGCCGTGACGATCCGAACGCCGCCGCCGCCCGACACAGCACGCCCGCCGCGCCCGTTCTGGCCCGCAGTGCCATCATGGCCGGGATCGATATTGTACGACCCATATCCTGCCGCGCCGGCCGCCCCTCCAGCGCCGCCCTTGCCGCCGGCAACGAGTCCTCCGGCCTGAACCTCGAGGCTGCCGCCGGCGGCGAGGACGAGACCGTCACCGCCATTGCCGGCGCTGCCGCCGTGGCCTCCGTCGCCGCCGTTCTTGCCCCCGCCCCCCGTTCCGCCGATGCCCCCGGCACCGCCGTCACCGCCGCGAATGACCGACTGGTTCTGGACGATGATCGGGCCGGAGCCGGAGGCATAGAGCCCGGCTGCGCCATCGCCGCCATTGCCGCCGCTGCCGCCATAATACCCGTCCCCGCCATCGTCTCCCCAGAGGAAACAGGGCAGGCCCGGAGGGCAGTTCTGGCCGAGCACACCTCCGGCGCCGTCCCCGCCCGTACCGCCGGCACCGCCTGCGCCGCCATTGCCGCCCGAAATCACCGACCTGACGAGGACTTCTCCGGACTGCAGCAGCACCAGCC
>NZ_JBFTZN010000165.1:0-12680 GCF_056406775.1 Allobosea sp. P1_A7 | reverse complement strand
TGCCGGTCTCGGCGATGCATCCTACGCGCTCTATCTCGTTCACCCATTTGCGATCCGGGCGCTTCGCGAGATTTTTGCACGTGTGGCTCCCGGCTGGCCCGGCCTCTATGTCCTGACGGCACTCAGCGCTTCGGTGATCGCTTCGGTGCTGATCTATCGCTGGTTCGAGCGACCGGCGACGCGCTGGCTCAGGAAGCGGCTTGAGGCCTAGAACATCGGACCGCATATCCGGTTCGATGTTCTAGGCTTCTGGGTTTGCATCGGCTTTCCCGAAAGCCGCAACCCACTTTTCGGGCCGATGCTTTAGTCGCGCTGCCGCTTCAGGCGCATTCCCTTCAAAGACTGGCCGACGATGCCGCCGGCCTTACGCCTCTCCTCGCGCTTGGCGACAATCGCCGTGACATCCTCCGGCTGCGGAAAATAGCCCCGCTCCATGACTTCGAGCGTGTATTCCTCATAGGTCAGGCCGAGTTCCTCGGCCCGCTCCTGACGTCGCAAAGCGATAGCGGGCGGCTTCTTCCAGGCCTTGCGCGACGCAAAGCGCCAGTCGAAATAGCGTCCGATCTCACCCTTGCCCCATTCCGGCTGGTGTTGGGCCGGGTCGTCTAGCGGCGGGCCGCCATTGTCGCCGATCCTGGCATTGGGGGCTCTGCGGGAAGAAGGGCGGGCCACGGCAGTCTATCCATTAAGAGATACGTTTTGTATCCTATAATGGATATTGCATTGCGCAAGGGGCCGTGACGCCGTGCCGGAGTGACAGGCCGGGCGTGCCAGTCTATCCCGACCGCTCGACAATCAACGGGTATCGAATGGCTCCTCTGCTCCACCTGCGCGACRTCGCCCTGACCTTTGGCGGCCAGCCCCTGCTCGAAAGCGCGGAGATCGCAGTATCGCCGGGCGAGCGGGTCTGCCTGGTCGGCCGAAACGGCTCGGGCAAGTCGACGCTGCTCAAGATCGCGGCCGGGCTGGTCGAGCCCGACAGCGCTGAGCGCTTCCTGCAGCCGGGGGCGACTGTCCGCTACCTGCCGCAGGAGCCGGATTTCACCGGCTACAGGACGTCGCTTGCCTATGTCGAGGCTGGCCTCGGCCCTGGCGACGATGCCTACCGCGCCCGTTATCTCGTCGAGGAGCTGGGCCTGACCGGCGATGAGGACCCGGCCACCATGTCGGGCGGCGAGTCTCGTCGTGCGGCGCTGGCGCGTGTGTTGGCGCCGGAGCCCGACATCCTGTTGCTCGACGAACCGACCAACCATCTCGACCTGCCGGTGATCGAGTGGCTTGAACAGGAGTTGAAGTCGCTGCGCTCGGCCATGGTCCTGATTAGCCACGACCGGCGCTTCCTGACCTCGCTTTCGCGCGCGACGATCTGGCTCGATCGCGGCCAGACGCGGCGCATGGATCGCGGCTTTGGGGAATTCGAGGCCTGGCGCGACGAGGTGCTGGCGCAGGAAGAGCTCGACCGGCACAAGCTCGACCGCAAGATCGCGCGCGAGGAGGACTGGCTGCGCTACGGCGTCAGTGCGCGTCGCACACGCAACCAGCGCCGCCTCGGCGACCTCCATGCGCTGCGCGACCAGCGCCGCACGGCGCGCGGTGCGGTCGGTTCGGTCCGGCTCGAGGCCAGCGAGGCCCAGATGTCGGGCAAGCTGGTGATCGAGGCGATCGACGTCGCCAAGGCCTATGACGACAATGTCGTGGTCAAGAATCTCTCGTTGCGCGTGGCGCGCGGCGACCGGATCGGCATCGTCGGACCGAATGGCGCTGGCAAGACCACGTTGATCAACCTGCTGACCGGAGCGCTGCAGCCGGATTCCGGCAAGATCAAGCTCGGCGTCTCGCTCGAAATGGTGACGCTCGACCAACGCCGTGAAAGCCTCGACCCGGCGACGCCGCTCGGCGATGCGCTGACTGGCGGCGGCTCCGACCAGGTCATGGTCGGTGGGCAGCCGCGCCACGTCATCAGCTACATGAAGGACTTCCTGTTCCAGCCGATCCAGCGCGGCACGCCGGTTGGGGCGCTCTCGGGCGGCGAGCGCGGGCGGCTGATGCTGGCGCGGGCCCTGGCAAAGCCGTCGAACCTGCTGGTCCTGGACGAGCCGACCAACGATCTCGATCTCGAAACGCTGGACCTGCTTCAGGAGTTGCTGGCGGACTACCAGGGGACGGTGCTGCTGGTCAGCCATGACCGCGACTTCATCGACCGTGTGGTTTCCGCGACGCTGATCTCGGATGGGGACGGAATCTGGACCGAGTTTGCCGGTGGCTATTCCGACTTGCTCGCGCAGCGTGGCCGCGGCGTCGGCGCGAAGGCGCGTGCTGTGGCGGAGAAGGCCGTTGCTCCAGCCGCCAAACCGGCTGCTGCCGCGACGGTGGCATCCAGCAAGCGGAAGCTCTCCTTCAACGAGAAGCACGCACTGGAGACGCTGCCGAAGCGCATCGAGGCCCTTCAGGGGGAGGCCGCCAAGCTCAACACAGCTGTCTCCGGCGATCTTTACACGCGCGATCCCAAGCTCTTTGCCAAGGCAACGGCCCGGTTGGACGAGGTCACACGCGAGATCCACCAGGCCGAAGAGCGCTGGCTGGAGCTCGAGATGCTGCGTGAGGAGATCGGCTAGGCCCAGGGTTCTCCGGCCCTGTCTCTCGTGCGATCGGGCCGGCCATAGGATTTCGGTATCCGGGCAATCGCAAAAACGCATTTTTGGCTGGCCACAAATCGTCCCAATGTCATCACCTCAAAGAAGATCACGAGGAAACAGCATGAGACTGAAGGGCAAGACCGCGCTGGTTACCGGCGCTGCGCAAGGGTTCGGCTTCGGCATCGCCGAAACCTTCGTGCGTGAGGGCGCGCGGGTGGCTGTACTCGATATCAATCGCGAGAAGGCGCAGGAGGCGGCAAAGGCGATCGGCCGCAAGGCCTTTGCCGTCGCGTGCGATGTCGGCAAGGGAAAGAGCGTCGATGCGGCGGTCGCGAAGGTGATCACCCGGCTCGGCAGGCTGGATATCGTCGTCAACAATGCCGGCATCAGCCACCGTAACCAGCCGATGCTTGACGTCTCGGAAGCGGAGTTCGACCGGGTCTTCGACGTCAATGTGAAGTCGATCTATCTGATGGCCAAGGCGGTCGTGCCGCATTTCCGCGAGCATGGCGGCGGGGTGATCCTCAATATCGGATCGACGGCGGGCTTGCGTCCGCGCCCCGGGCTGACCTGGTACAACGGCTCCAAGGGGGCTGCGAACCTGCTCTCGAAATCGATGGCCGTCGAACTGGCGCCTGACCGGATCCGTGTCAACGCGATCGCGCCCGTCGCGGGCGAGACGCCGCTGCTTGCGACCTTCATGGGAGAGGACACTCCCGAGAAGCGCAAGGCCTTCACCAGCACGATTCCCTGGGGCCGTTTCTCGACGCCTCAGGACATCGCCAACGCGGCGCTCTTCCTCTGCTCCGACGAGTCGGAAATGGTGACGGGCAGCGTGCTTGCGGTGGATGGCGGCCGCTGCGTTTGAGCGGTTTCCCCTGCCAGACCTCTGAAGGGCGCCGCCATGCGGCGCCCTTTGTCATTGCGCGGCGGCTCTCTCCATGGTCGGCGGGCGTCAAACCGGCTTGGCGTGAAGCGCAATTTCCTGACGCATCCTGACGGTACCGTCGGGCTCGAAGCCACGTTGCTCGACGCTGATCGAAGGAGCCTTGGCATCGCCCTCGATCTTGATGAGATGCCAGCTCGCCATTTCGCCATGACCGAGCGGCCCGATCGAGGCCGAGGGCACGCCGACGATGGGGATATCGTGATCCGGCCCCGGCCGCCAGGCGAGCGAGAAGCGGTGGTTATGGCCGTGCAGGACGAGGTCGGCCCCCTTGCGTCTCAGCATCGACTCGAAAGCATCAGCATCGAGCAATTCGCGGGTGCGCCGCGCGCCGCCGAGATAGGGCGGATGATGGATGAGCACGACGCGGATCAACCCGGCCGCCTTGGCCCGGTCGAGGAGAATTTCCGCTTTGGCGATCTGCTCGCGCCCGATGCGGCCCGTCGCCATCAGAGGCAATGTCGGAATGCCGGTGTTCAACCCGATGAGCGCGACCGGCCCGCGCTCGCGATACCAGGGATACCCGATCGTGCCATCATCGCTGCTGGACCATGGGCCGAGCAGGGTCGCGAGTGGCTTTAGCGAGGAACGGGCATAGGCATCGTGATTGCCCGGCACGAAGCTGACATCCGCGCGCGGACCCAGCGTGTCGAGGAAGGTGACCGCGGTCTTGAACTCGTTGGGAAGGCCGATATGGGCGACATCGCCGGTGCAGGCGACATGATCCGGCATCTGCGCGCGGATATCCGCGACGATCAGCGCCAGGATTTCCATGTCATGGGCGTGCCGACGCTTGCGGCGCCAGTTGACATAGCCGGTCGCGCGCTTGCCGAGCAGCTGATGCAGAGAAAACTCGGCAAGCGGGCCGAGATGCGGGTCGGACAGGTGCGCGATCTTGAACACGCCCTGCGCTTGCCCTCAGAGCATGGCAGCCGTCAAGCGCATCCGCGCGTCGGCTCGCCTCAATCCGTTCCCGAACCCGATCAGGTTCGAGCCCAAGGACTCAGTTGAACGAGTCGGTGAGTTCCGAAACGATGCGCGGGTCGGTGAGGGTGAGGGCGGGCTTCCAGACGAAAGCGCGCTTGGCCCGGAGGCGAGCGGTGATGAAAGCGAGAAGCATTGTGGTAACCCCAGCGGTGATGACGCTGGTTTCTACCTGCTTTGCGGCGCGTTTGTGACGTAACGGCAGTACAAACGGTGGTCTGTTATGCGTTATTTGCATAGGCAAATACGCAGTCGATGAGAGGAGCGCGAGGCGTGTCGCATGGGCCCGACCCCAAAACTGGCGGCGGAACAGGGCATGCCCGCGAGCCGCGCCCGATCTCGAGGCCCGTTCGCCGGCTGCTGCATCTGTATTTCTGGCTGACACGCGGCATGACGCTGGGCGTGCGCGCGGCAGTGCTCAGGGATGAGCGCGAGGTCCTGCTGGTGCGCCATACCTACACGCCGGGGTGGCACCTGCCGGGCGGCGGGGTGGAGACCGGCGAGACGTTGCGAGACGCGCTCGACAAGGAACTGCGTGAAGAGACGCTGGTCAGGCTGACCGGCCCGCCGCAACTTCACGGCGTCTTCTTCAACCGAACGGTGTCGCGCCGCGACCATGTCGCGATCTTCGTGGTACGGGAGTTTGTTGTGGACGGTGTCAGGCAACCGGATCGCGAAATTGCCGAGGCCCGTTTCTTTCCGCTCGACGCGCTGCCGGACACCACCACAGCGGGCACCCGCCGCAGGCTCGACGAGATATTCGGCAGGCGTCAGCTTACTGCCGATTGGTGAGATCGATTTCTGCGGGAGAGTGTGCGTGCTTGGGCTCGCCTCTCGTCAACCATGATCTCAACGCAAACAATCCACGGCGTCGTCGGTCGTCTCATCCGCCAGCGCTTCGCCCTGCCATCTGCGCTCGCGAAGCGAGACACGAAACAGCTCGTCATTTCCAACATGGACGCCCGCCCGTGCCTCTGCTACAGGCGATTCATGGCTGACCGGCAAGACCTCTCCATCCTGCGACGACCGGCGCGCTGAGCGCGCCCTTCCGCTCGGCTGCTTCACGGCGCCTGAGCTTCTTGCCCCGCTGCCCGTTCGCAGGTTTGCCGACGCCATGACTTCGCTTCCCCTGACCATTCGCCACGAACTCCCCGCCGATCATGCCGCCATCGAGCGCCTGCACGAGCGCGCCTTCGGTCCCGGCCGCTTTGCCCGCACGGCATTTCGCCTGCGCGAGGGCGTGCCGCAGGACCCGGCGCTATCCTTCGCCTCGCATGTCGGAACCTTCCTGGTCGGTTCGGTGCGGGTGACCCGCGTCTCGGCGGGTGGGCAGCCGGCGCTGATGCTGGGGCCGCTTACCGTGGATCCTGCCTTCGAGGGACGCGGTATCGGTGCTGCCCTGATGAACGCTTCGATCGAAGCCTCGCGGGCGGCCGGACACGACCTCATCATGCTGGTGGGGGATGCGCCCTATTATGCCCGCTTCGGTTTCAAGCCGATCCCGCCGGGCCAGCTGACCTTGCCGGGGCCGGCCAATCCCGCCCGCTTCCTCGCTTTCGAACTGGTCGAGGGCGTGCTGGCCAGGCGCAGCGGGGCGGTCATGGCGTTGCGTCCGGGCTCCGCCTGAAGCGCCGGCCGGTCTCGCCGAGCCAGCCGGCCACCAGCGCACCAAACAGCAGCGCAAGGCCGATCAGCCCGATGAACACAGGCGAAATCGAAACGCCGCGCACGATGCCGGAATCGCTGATGCGCAGCCCGATCCAGTCCGCACCGGCGAACTGACTGCCCGAGCGGACCGGAACGATGCGCGGCACGGACACGCTCGAGCCGCTGTCCTGGCCGATCCGGCGGGAGGAGCCGCCCGTCGCCTCGGCAAGCTGCTGAAGCTTTGCCGGGTCGCTGACGACCTCCATGAGTTCGCGCGGGTTCTCCGGGCCGACACTGGCAAAGGCCGTCAGATTATCCCCTGAGATGCGGTGCAGGCCGAATTCGGTGGTCGGGACGCGGGCGCTGAAGATGCCGGGCCGTCCGGCTTCCAGTTGAACCGTGCGCGACGTGCCATTGGGGTCGGTGACGACAATCGGGGAGGGGGCGTCACCGAGCGTCTGGCGCTCGATCTCGATGGTGCGGCCGCGGGCGGTTGCGCGGAGCGCCTCTTCCTCGAGTTCGGGCTCCTTCATCAGCCAGTGGCCGAGGCGGCGCAGCAGGTCGAGATGCGGGCCGCCATCGCGGAAGCCCCGGGCCCAGAGCCAGGCATGATCGGAGAGGAAAAGCGCAACGCGGCCCTTCTGCTCACGGCTGAGCATGAGCAACGGCCTGTCACCCGGGCCGGTCATGATGGTCGAGCCCGTGCGGGCGCGGGCGCCGACCATGCGCAGCCACTCGCCCCAGCGCGGCGGCTCGACCTCCGAACCCGGGAGGTCGCGGGTGACCGGGTGGCGGCGGCCGGGTTCGCTGACACGGGCGCGATAGGCCTCGTCGATGACGCTTCCATCGGGCAGGGCGGGCAGGATCTGGCCGAGCGGTGTGCGTGCCAGCGACTGCGAGCCGGAATACTCCGGACCGGCTGCGACCAGCAGGGCGCCACCCTCGCGCACATAGCGGACGATGTTGTCGAAGTAGAGCAGCGGCAGGATCGACTGGTTGGCATAGCGGTCGAAGATAATCAGGTCGAATTCCTTGATCTTGACCTGGAACAGCTCGCGCGTTGGAAAGGCGATCAGCGAAAGCTCGTTGATCGGCGTGCCGTCCTGCTTCTCCGGCGGGCGCAGGATCGTGAAATGGACGAGGTCGACATTGGCGTCGGCCTTGAGCAGGTTGCGCCAGGTCCGTTCGCCGGGATGCGGCTCTCCGGAGACCAGCAGTACGCGCAGCTTGTCGCGCACGCCCTCGATCGTGATGACGGCGCGATTATTGGCAAGCGTAAGCTCGTTATCGAGCGGTGCCGCCTCGATCTCGACGACATTGGGCCCGCCGCGGTCGATCCGAACCGGCACCTGCACGATCTGACCCGAGGTGACCTCGCGGCGAGCGACGATCTCGCCGTCGCGGCGGATCGTCAGCCCGGCGCGGCCGGGGCCGCCCTTGTCGACGACGCGCAGGCGAATGACCTGATCCTTGCCGACGATGCCGAAGCGCGGCGCATCGACAAGTACGATCCGGCGGTCGATCTCGGCGTTGCGGCCGGTCGTGAGAACGTGCAGCGGTGCCTTGAGACCCAAGGCCTCGGCATTGGGAGGCGCATCATGGGCGAGGCCGTCGGTGATGACGATGGCGCCGGCGACGCGCTCCGAGGGGACATCCGCGATGCTTGCAGCCAACGCCTCGAAGAGACGGGTCCCGTCTCCCGAGCCCTGCATGTCGGTGACGTCGACGATGCGTGGCTCGACGCCCGGAACGCCGCGCAATTGCCGCTCGACATCGGCCAGGGCGGTTTCGGTCTGCACGGTCCGGTCGGCAAGACGGTTCGAGCCGGAGCGATCGACCACCACCGAGACGACGTCCTTGACCGGTTCTCTGTCCTCGAAGACGAGTGACGGGTCGGCCAGCGTGAGTGTCAGCACGATCAGCGCGAGTGCGCGCAGGATGGCGCTGCGGCCGGCGAGGACGAGCGCGGCGCCGGCAGCGACAGCGGCCAGCAACGCGAGCCCGATCAGCAGCGGCAGAGGCACGAGCGGGGCGAAGGAGAGGCTCCACATGGTCTATTGCCCCAGACGCTCGAGCAGGGCCGGCACATGGACCTGGTCGGCCTTGTAGTTGCCGGTGAGCGCGTACATCACGAGATTGACGCCGGCGCGGAGCGCCATTTCGCGTTGGCGGGGATCGGAGCCTGACATCGGTACCAGCCCTTCGCCGCGGCGATTCACGGCCCAGGCCGAGGCAAGATCGTTCGAGGTGATGACGATCGGCGAGACGCTGTCGCCGGCCCGCGCCGGCCGACGCCCGTCTTCGCCGGCGGGCGGCAGGATCTCGACCCAGGTCGTGCCGGTGTCATAGCGACCGACGAAACCGTCGAGGATGTAGAAGGTCTTGGTCAGCACGTGGTCGCGTGGGATCGGTTCGAGCTCGGGGATGTCCAGCGTCTGCAGCATCCGCTTGAGCTGATCGCCCTCGGGCGTGCTGCCCCCATCCGGGCGGGCGCTCATGGCATCGCGCGTATCGAAGATCACGAGCCCGCCGCCCTTCATATAGGCTTCGAGCTTGCGCAGGGTTTCGGGCGCCGGAATCGGGCGCCCGGCGACCACCGGCCAGTAGAGAATCGGAAAGAAGGCGAGCTCGTCGCGGGCTGGGTCGAGGCCGACCGCTTCGCCGGGTTCGAGCGCGGTGCGTGCGCCGAGCACGATATTGAGGCCTGCAAGCCCCGCCTTCGACATGTCATCGACCGCCTTGTCACCGGTCAGGACATAGGCGAGGCGGGTGACGGCACCTGCGGCGAAAAGTTCGCGCGGGATCGGCGGGCGGGTGTCCTCCGGTGCCGCCGGGACAGGTTGGGCGAGGGCCGGAGCGGCCGAAAGGGCGGCAGCCAGCGCCAACCCAAGCAGGACCGCGGCGGCAGCAGCCTTGCCAGCGCGCGCCACGCGCAGTCGGCCGCCGAGCCAGAGCGTCGCCAACGTATCGAGGATCAGCAGCAGCAGCGCGATGACCAGGAGCTGCGGCCGGATGTCCTGCGCGACCGGTTTGTCGATCGGCAGGATCGGCGCGCCGAGCGAGGCCAGATCGAGCGCGTGCAGCGTGTCGGCGGGAGCCAGGGCATTGACCGCGAGCGAGCCGTCGGCCGGGCCGTAGATGCCGGGGGGGTGGGCCAGGGTGGCACGTCCGGTGAAGGTCCGCGGTACCGGTTGAGCCGTAGCCGGTGGTGCTCGGAAGGAGCCCTTGCCGTCCAGCACGCGGGTCGGCGAGAGCGTCTCGACCTTGGCATCCTCGGCCTGGGCCTCGGCCGGGCCTGTTCCGGCCAGCGCCACCACCTTGCGCAGCATCTCGACGAAGAGGCCCGACAGCGGCAGGTTCGACCAGGTGGTGTCGGCGGTGACATGCATCATGGCGATCACGCCATCGCCGCGGCGTTCGCCGGTGACCACAGGCGTGCCGTCTTCGAGCGCAGCCCAGGTCTTGCGTGCAAGATCCGCATCGGGCTCGGCCAGAATCTGGCGATTGACGCGGACGTCGTCGCTGATCTGCGTGCCGAAGAACGGGCTCTCCCGGGTGAAGGGGGCGAGCTTGCGCGGAGTGTCCCATGAGAGGCCGCCGCCGAGCGTGCGCCCGCCGCGGCGCAGCCGCACGGGGGTCAGCTCGTCGGAGGCGGTGGCGAGGCGCACGCCGGCAAAGCGCAAGAGGACACCGCCTCGCTCGACGAAACTGCTGAWCTTCGTCGCCGTCTCCGGGTCGAGGGCGCCGATATCCGCGAGAACGAGGACCGAGAGGTTTTGCGCGAGCAACTCGCCGACGGGGTCGTTCGAGCCGGGGCGCGGTTCGCGGATCTCTGCGAAGGGTGAGAGGGCGCGCGAGACGTAATAGGTTGGAGACAGCAAGGGCTGCGCCGTATCGGTGGTCGTTCCGGACACGATACCGACGCGGCGCCGTTTGGCGCGGTCGTCGAGCAGCGCCACTGCACCCGCACTTGGTTCGCCCACGACCTCAAGCCGCGAAACGGCATTGCGCACCTCGATCGGAAGGGTGAGTCGGGCCACCGTGTGCGTTTCCGTTGGGCCAAAGCCGAATGGAGCATCCCCCAGTGGCAGACCCTTCAGATCGAGTGCGCGAACCTGGCCGCTCGCGGGGGCGCTGGTGGCTGGCCGCAGCACCTTGACCGTCAGCGCGCCGGAGAGGTTCTCTGCGGCCGTCAGCGCGAGCTGGTCGGCGGGGGTGGCGTGGATGGAAAGTCGACGTGCATCGGCTTCCTGCTTCAGGCGCGCCAGGAAGGCGCCTTCGTCGGTCAGGCCGAGCCCGTCGGAGACCCAGACGATTTCGGCGTCAGGCGTGGCGCGGAGAAAGGCCTCGATCCGGGGCAATTGGGTGGTGCGGTCGGGCGCGTGCGGCTGCAAGGCCAATGCACGCAGCTTGTCGAGCGCCGCGCGCGGTTCCGACAGCGTGACCTCGCCCGGCGTTTCCGCGAGCCCGACGATCGCCACCGCACGTCCCTCGCGGCCTGCAGCATTGACCCGCGACTCCGCCAGCGCCACACGCTCGGGCCAATCGGTCGCCGCGCCGAAGCCGTTGTCGATCAGGAGCAGCACGGGCCCGCGCGTGGGCGCCGTTGCGACCGGTGGGTTCCAGACCGGGCCGGCAACGGCGATGATGGCGAGTGCCGCAATGGCCATCCGCAATGCCAACAACCACCAGGGTGTATGCGCCGGCATTTCACGCTTGGCGATCAGGTCGGCCATGATCTTGAGCGGTGGAAAATCGATGCGGCGCGGGCGTGGCGGCGTCACTCGCAGGATCAGCCAAAGCGCTGGCAGCAGCGCAAGCGCGGTCAGCGCGAGCGGGGCGGAGAAGGCGATGGGCAGCTGCGTCAGCATTGTTGGCGCCCTCCTAGCGGCCCTGGCCGCCGCGCGAGGCGGCGATCAGGCTCGCAATCCGGAGTACGCCTTCGCTGGCGGGCCGGTCGGTCCGATGCAGGGTCAGCGTCCAGCCCGCCTTGCGGCAGGCCTCCCGAATGATATCGCGATGGGCTTCGAGGCGCCGGCGATATTCCTCTCCCCAGGCCCCGGCATCGCCGACGCGCAGAGTGAGGCCGTCTTCGAGGTCGAAGAGCTCGGCCTGGCCGCTGAAGGGGAACGTTTCTTCGATCGGATCCGCGATCAGCAGGATATGGCCGCGCGCGCCGCTGCTCGCCATGGTCGCGATCCGTTTGGCCAGGGACTGGGCCGGCGAAAGTCCGTCGGTGATGATGATGGCGTCGGCCAGGCGTGGAAGCGGCGCGTCCGGCGGCAGATCGGCGGTCTCGCCCTTGCGGTCGATCACGAGCGCTTGTGCCAAGGTCTCGACGATACGTCGCGAGGCGAGCGCCCGCGTCAGGCCGAGATGCCCGACCCGCTCGCCGCCTTCGACCAGGGTCTCGGCCAGGGCGAAGCCGGCAACAAGTGCACGGTCGACCTTGGAGGCCATGGCGAGCGACGAGGAAAAGCCCATCGAGGCCGAGCGGTCGATCCAGAGCCAGATCGCATGCGAGGCCTCCCATTCGCGTTCGCGGACGAAGAGGTGGCCGTCGCGCGCCGAGCGGCGCCAGTCGATGCGTGACGCGGCCTCACCGGTCACCAGAGGGCGGTACTGCCAGAATGTCTCGCCGGGGCCGGCGCGCCTGCGGCCGTGGATGCCATGCACGCTCGCCGAGACGCGCCGGGCCTCGAGGATCAGGCGCGGCAGGCGCGCCGCGAGATCGAGGGAAGCCTTCAGGACCGGCGGGGCCGGCTGGCGCTCGGATGGGCCGAGGACGCGCGTGCGCAGCATCACTGAAGTCCCTATCCCAATCGTTCCACGAGCCTCGCGATGACGCTCTCGACCGTCTCGCCATCGGCTCGTGCAGCAAAGGTGAGCGCAATACGGTGCTTGAGTACAGGGGTGGCGAGCGCAACGACGTCATCCACGGACGGTGCGAGTCGGCCTTCGACGAGCGCGCGGGCGCGGGCGGCAAGCGTCAGGGCCTGGCTGGCGCGCGGGCCGGGGCCCCAGGCAAGCTTGCTGGTCAGCGTGGGATCGCCATCGCCGGGGCGAGCCGAGCGCACCAGATCGAGAATCGCGTCGACGACGTTCTCGCCGACCGGCAGGCGACGTACGAGGCGCTGTGTCGACATCAGCGTCTCTGCCGTCATCGCCTGGACCGGCTTGTGCTCGGTGGCACCGGTGGTCTCGAGCAAGATGCGCCGCTCGGCCTCGCGGTCGGGGTAGCCGACGTCGATCTCGAGCAGGAAGCGGTCGAGCTGGGCTTCCGGCAGCGGATAGGTGCCTTCCTGCTCGATCGGGTTCTGGGTTGCCAGCACGTGGAAGGGCGCAGGCAGGTCGTAGCGTTCACCGGCGACGGTGACGTGATGTTCCTGCATCGCCTGCAGCAGCGCCGACTGCGTCCGCGGGCTGGCGCGGTTGATCTCGTCGGCCATCAGCAGCTGGGCAAAGAC
>NZ_JBFTZN010000164.1:0-12691 GCF_056406775.1 Allobosea sp. P1_A7 | reverse complement strand
GCGCCGGGCAGCCGAGATCCACAGCCGCTTCCTGATTCCGAAGGAGAAGACCTGCATCGACTGCCACAAGGGCATCGCCCATCTCCTGCCCGACATGACCGGTATCGAGCCCGGTTGGAAGGAAGCCCCGGAGCTCCAGGGCAAGGGCAGCGCCTCCTGGCATGGGCCAGAGCGGGAATTGCGCGCCTATCTCGCCAGCATCGAGACGCGCTGAACAGGCAGAGAGACCATCGAAGGGCCTGATCGCGGCGCGATCCTGGAGCGTTCCCGCGACAGTGCGAATGGCGGAAAAGCCCGCCGCCGTGCTGTTCAGGGCTTGGACCCGACGCAGATATCCTTCAACGCCCGCCATTCCACATCGGTGAGGATCGCCGGTCCGGTCGTCGGGCGGTCGAGGCGCTTCATGCGGTCCAGCCGCTCGGCGCTAAGCGGATGGCTGTCCAGGATCGTGCCGCGGCTGTCGCTGCCGGTGATCCGCACGAGGAACTCACCCAGGGGAGCCGGCGATCGGCCGAGCCCGGTCATCGCTTCAACCGCAAAATCATCCGCGCCGCTTTCCGCATCACGCGAATGCGACGCATCGAGGATCGAGCGGGCGCCAAAGATCACTGCACCGCTGCCGGTGACATCGCCAAACAGCAAGCCAATCAGAAAGGACGTGCCCCCGGTCTGAATCAATTGGCGGAGACCGTCGCGGCGATGGGCATGGCCGATCTCATGCGCGATCACGCCAGCAATCTCGTCAGGATTCTGTGCCTTTTGCAGCAGCCCTTCGAACAGATAGATCTTGCCGCCCGGCAGGGCGACGGCATTGGGAATGGCCGATGACAGAACCTGCGCCTCCATCGGAATGGAAACGCCTCCTGCCTCTCTCAGCCCGTCCACCATCTTCGCGAAGGCGCGCTGTCCCGCCGGCTGGGCGCAGACATGGCCGCCCATGAGTGCACGCACCTGCTTGTCCACGGCATCGCCCAGACGCTTCTCCGCCGCTATGGGGACCAGCGGCGCAAGCCGGTCGGCGAGGAGCGGAATGCCGTAAAGCGTGATCATCACGATCGAACATGCGGCGGCCAGCGACCATCCGACGATGCGCCAGGTCTGGCTGCCGCCGCTTGCGAGATCGAGCGCTCCGCAACGGGCAAGCAGTGTCTGCGCCGTCGCCTCGTCGGCGACCTCCAGCCGGGCGAGAGGCAGGGCCGACACGGCACTCAAGCGCAGGGTTGCTTGTCCGTCCGCCCGGCGAATGTCGTCATAGGGCCAGGACGCGATGACGAGGTCATCCTCGGCGATCTCAAGCTTGCGCGAAAACCGCAGCGCGACCCGGCGCTTGCGATTCGAGCTGCCGTCGAAGAAGACAGCTGGATGTTCGGACTGCCCGTTCGAAGTCATGATGCGGGACCGGGTCGCACCTTGTCATAAGCCGCCAATGTCGAGGCTGTCGGCAAAGCCTTCGCCCAGCGCACCAACGGCGGCACCCTGACCGATGACGTCGTCGGCTGCAGCCAGGTTGAGCACGCTCGTCCGTCCCGCGATCTTCGCCCAGATGTCGCGGGTGAGGTAGATTCGGACCAYCGCGCCGAAAGCGATCGCGGCCACCAAATAGCCCACCCCCAGAGCGAGCAAGACCAGCGGATGCTGCATGGCCACCTGAATGCGCTCCGCGCTCCCTCCTGCGAGGTAGGTTGCCCCGACGGTTACGCCCACCAACCACAGCCCCAGCACGAGCACCAGCAAGAGCGACCAGCCGACGACTTTCCAATAGCTGCTGATCAAGTCGCTCCGCTCGAGATCGGAGCGGAACGCCACGTCACCGAAACGAATACCCGAGACCCACCAGCGCCATTCGATCGCTTTGTACGCGCCATAGAGAAACGGCAGCGGGATCACGAGCACCGCCGCCGGCAAGGCCAGAAGCCAGAGGAACCAGGCCTGCTTGAAGAAGTCGCTGCCGGTTCCCTCGAACCGGCCCTGCAATGTACCATAGGAGGTATGGCGCATCTTGAAGCGTTCGAGTGCCGCCTGCCGCCACGGCAAGGCCAGTCCGGCGGTCAACAGGACCAGCAGAGACCATGATCCGGCGCGCCAGCTATAGCCCCAGCCCGATCCGCCCATCCCAAATCGCAATCCGCGCCAGACCGTGCGCGTGACCCGGTACCGTCGCGCGCGGTAGAGCGCGAATTGTGAAAACAGATAGAGGAACAAGAACAGCGGAATGCCGGCCAGCGTGTCGATTCCTCCGGCTTCGGGGCCACCGAGAAAAGAGATCAGAAGGAGCGGCACCAGGAAGCCGACCAGATAGCCCGGTACCAGAATGGCCATCGCGATCAGGAAGCCGATCAACAACTCCTTGGCTCGGCCGGTATATTCCACGGGGTCGCCGCCGACCGAGGTATTCGACCACAAATGCCGTCGGATATCGGTTGCAAGCCAGAACCGGTAGAAGCCGAGCGTGACCAGCTCCAGCAATGCGCCGCGCGTCACCAGCCGCCGGAACACTGGTCGCTCACCGGAAAACATCACCCGGTCGACCCGCGGCGTGGCAAGGTGCGAGGTTGTCTGGTGCATGGCGAAGCTCGCTATCGCGTCAGATTCGACGGAAACTTGTCCGGCACATCCATAGCAGCTGCGTCAGCCGCCGAAATAGCCACAACCGTGAGTTTAGTCAGGAATTTATATGACAGGTTAATCTACCGCTGACGTAGAGTCTGAGCGGGTTCAAGCGACTCTCCGGGGCTCCACAGCAGGCAGCCGCCTGGCAGCGATCCGATCGAGAATGGCGCGGTCTCGTCGGAAGACAGACGCGCTGAACAGGCTCAGGCCGCTTGAAGCGCTCCGCGCGCTGCGAGATGGATGCCCGCCAGCATGCAGCGCACCGAGCCACCGGCGAGTTCGATGGTCGGCACGTCGAGCGGCAGCAGGGTCGCAAGACCCTCCAACGTCGCACGCTGCTCCGGGCGCAGAGCCTGCAAGGCGYGTGACGACAGCGCCACGACGCGACCGTTGCTGCCCTGCCGCTCGATTGCATTGCCGGCGAACGCGTTGATCTGCCCGTGGTCGAGATCGATGATGATGCGCCCCTGGGCCAGTCGCTCCGCAATCTCGTTCCGGCGCGCCGCATCGCGAATGGTGGCCAGCCCGATCAGGCAGAAATCCGTGCCGACGCACATCAGGACATTGGTGTGATAGATCGCCCGGCCCGCCGCATCGACCGCATCGAAGACCACCGGCTCGAAATTGAAATGCGTGCAGAAGCGCTCCAGCGCCACCTCGTTGGTGCGGTTCGAACGCGCGGCATAGGCGACACGCTCGATATGATCGAGCACCATCGCGCCGGTGCCTTCGAGGTAGACCCCGTCCTGCTCCAGGCCGGAATAGTCGATCACGTCCTGGACCCGATAGCGATGCTTCAGCATCTCGATGACGTCGTGCCGCCGCTCCTTGCGCCCGCTCGGCGAGAACATCGGATAGAGCGCGACATGGCCGCCGGAATGGGTCGAGAACCAGTTGTTCGGGAAGACGGAATCGGGCGTCGCGTTGCCCTCGTCCTCGAAGAGATGCACGGCGATGCCGGCTTCCTCCAGCCGCGCCGCAGCACGCGTCACTTCACGATGCGCTTCGGCGGCGATGGCGGCGGCGCTGCGTGCAGCATCGGTGCCCTGAAAGAGATTATCGGCGGCCGTCGCCGGGTTCGGGCTGAAGTGATGCGGACGGATCATCACGACGCTGCGCGCCGCCTGGACGGAGAGCTTTTGCATCATCGCGCCCCGAGAACGGCACGAGGAGCAGCGACCGGCGCGTTCAGCAGGCCGAACAGGTTGCGCGGATCTTCCGGCTCGGTGAGGAGGTCGATCTCGTCATAATAGTCGGTGCCCTCGACCTGATCGCGCAGATAGCGCAGGGCCGAAAAATCCTCCGTGGCGAAGCCGACGGAATCGAAGATGGTGATCTGGTCCTCGGTGCGGCGCCCCTTGGTCTCGCCGATGATCACGCGCCAGAGCTCCGTGACCGGGAAATCCGGCTCCATCTGCTGGATCTCGCCTTCGATGCGGGTCTGCTCTGGGAATTCGACGAAGACATCGGCGCGCAACAGGATGTCGCGCTGCAGCTCGGTCTTGCCCGGGCAATCGCCGCCGACGGCGTTGATGTGCACGCCGGCACCGACCATGTTGTCGGAGAGTATCGTCGCCTTGAGCTTGTCGGCCGTAACGGTGGTGATGATATCGGCGCCAATCACGGCCGCTTCGGCGCTGCTCGCCACCTCGATCTCGAGCCCGTGCCCCGCGAGATTGGCCCTGAATTTCGCGGTCGCAGCCGGATCGATATCATAGACCTGCAGTCGCCGGATGCCGTTCAGCGCCTTGAAGGCCAGCGCCTGGAACTCCGACTGCGAGCCGAGGCCGATGATCGCCATCACCGCGGCATCCTCACGTGCGAGATAGCGCGCGGCAACGGCCGAGGTTGCGGCGGTCCGCAACGCGGTGGTGATCGTCATTTCGGAGAGCAGGCGCGGATATCCGGTCTCGACATCGGAGAGGACGCCGAAGGCCGTCACCGTCTGCAGGCCGGTGCGTGTGTTCTTGGGGTGGCCGTTGACATATTTGAAGCCGTAGAGCTCGCCGTCGCTGGTCGGCATCAGCTCGATCACGCCGTCGGCAGAATGGCTGGCGACGCGCGGCGCCTTCTCGAACAGGGACCAGCGCCGAAAATCCTCCTCGATATAGCCCGCAAGGCCAATCAGATAAGGCTCGATGCCGATGGCAGCGATCAGCCGAACCATGTTCTCGACGCCTACATACTGAACCATTGGTCGGCCCTCCCTGCGCGCTTTTCTGGAATGGAGGGCATTCTAGCCAATGCAATTTGCACACTGAATTGCGAACAAGTTCAGATTTATGCGATTTGTTGATCAAACCGCTCACATCGAATAGACAGATTGCCATGCATATCTTCGACGAGCTCGATCACCGCCTGATCGCAGCGCTACGAGAGGACGGGCGCGCGCCGATCTCGAAGCTCGCGACCATTCTGGGCGTCTCGCGCGCAACGGTGCAGACCCGGCTCGACCGGCTGATCGAGTCGGGCGCGGTGCTCGGTTTCACCGTGCGCTCCCGGCAGGACTATGACGACAAGGCCATTCGGGCGATCATGATGATCGAGGTCACGGGCCGCTCGACGACCGCGGTGATCCGGCAGATGCGCGGCCTGCCGGAACTGCATTCGCTGCACACGACCAATGGAACCTGGGACCTGATCGCAGAGATCCGCGCCTCCAGCCTCAGCGATTTCGATCGCGTGCTGCGCGAGGTCCGCACCATCGACGGCATCCTCAACAGCGAAACCAGCATTCTGCTCAGCTCGGTATAGCCCGCGGGGAGAGCTCTCTGCGCAGCAGGGGGGCAGGCGTCTTCGCACCCAACCGACATTCCTCCATCAAAGCCCCGCCGGTGCGACAGCAGCGCAGCCAATAGCGGCCCCGGCCCACCACGACGCAGCGCGCGAGCCGGCAGAGAAGAACACGGCGGGTTGGGATTGCCGGGCTCAGCTGTTGCCGAAGGCATTCAGCCGTGGGGCGGGCCGTCGCGCCACGCCGGTTTGATGAAGCTGCGATAACCTTCGTTGCCGAGCAGCAAGGTTCGCCCCAGGCCCGCGAGAAAATCGACATCGCCGGATTTCAGGCTGAGCGTGTTGTGCAGTTGGAGAATGTGAGCCTTCTCTGCCTGCCCGCTCACATCCGCGAGGGACAACCGCACCACGCTGACATCAAGTCTTCCGCACCCGGCCTGCGCGGCTGTGCTGCCGCAGCGCCAACGAACCAGCCGGTCACGCCAGTGCGCAGCCTCTCCTTCCAGTGCGTCAAGGCTCATCCGGCTGGCGCTATCGATCATCGCATCGGCAGCCGCAACGATCGCCGACGGCGCTGTCGGGCCCTCGACCGCGCTGGACATCTCGCCACCGACACGCGTGGAGGCATCGGCCACGATGATGATCAGGCGCTCCAGATGCCGCGCGGCAGCGATGCCCAGAGGTTCCGGCGCAGGCTGCTTGAGCGACCTGATGAGATTTCGCACCGCAAGATTGTCGACGAGGCCGCCGTCAAGCAGCTTGAGATAGCGGAGATCCGGCGCACTGGCGTATCGCGCCTGGGACTCCGCAACATGCCTGTCGAACTGGGAGCTCCCGGCAGGAAGCCGGACCGCGGCCGGCGCATTTCGGGCAACGGGACAGTCCCCGGTGAAATTCTGCAGGACGACCGGAGCGAAAGCGACCGGCACCGCGGACGAGGCCGCGACCGCGTGCGCCAGGGGGAAGCTGTCATAGTCGCTGCAGATCGAGCGGAAGCTCGCCCGATCGAACGGGAACGGCGCCCGATTGTAGAGATCCGTCGCGTGCAGCAGGAGCCTTGGTCGTCCGCGTTGACCGAGATCGCCCATCGTTGCGCCACCATACAGGCTGGCATCCAGCCAGGCCGCAAGACCGGAGAGATCATTGACGCCACCATGATAGGCGCGCAGCAGGTTCTCGGGCGTATAGGCCATGCGCAGCGACGCTTCTGCGTCCTGGTCGAGAAAGGCGCGGCGGAACTCCGGCAAGGCTCGCGGCCCGTGCAGGGCCAGATGGGCGGCAAGAATGGCCCCACCGGAGACACCGGCGACCACGCCAATATCGTCGGCGAGCCTGCGCGTCTCATCGCCCGGAGACGGCTGTTCGGCCAATGCCGACAGCACGCCATATCCGAAGGCCGCGGACCGCGCTCCTCCGCCTGAGAATGCGAGGATCACGCCGGTGCGTGCCGGAACTCCCGCGGACAGCCGCACTGCAGGAGCGGGGTCATGCATCAGCGGCGCGTTCGAGGGCAGGTTGGCGGGCGCGGCACACGCTGCAGTCCAGAGCGCAAGCATCGCCGTCATCAAGAGGGGGCGCCGCGCTCTGGCGACACGCCCGCAGCGAGCAGCAACAGTCAGGAAACAGGCTTTCAACGATGCCGGCCTTCTCAGCCGCGACAACGTCTCCGCACGATGCGTGACCATTCGCTGGCCAGCGACATCTCGCCCGCGTGGGTTATGTCAGCATTATGCCCGGGCAGGAGGGATCAACCGCCGGCGGCGGCAATGTAATCCGGAAGCGCGCGCCGGACGCGGCCGGGTCGAGGGCGGTGATCTGGCCGGAATGGCGCCGAACGATCTCCTGGACGAGGTGCAGCCCCAATCCCGCTCCCCGCTCGCGCGGCGCCAGCCGGCAGAACGGCTCGAAAATGCGGTCGCGCTGATCGACGGGCACGCCAGGCCCCTCGTCGGCGACCTCGATCGTCCGCTCGCGCCCGACAGCGATCGTGATCGTGCCGTGGCGTCCGCCGTGCTGGATTGCGTTCTGCACGAGGTTGGCCAGCGCCCGTTCAAGCGCGGACTGGTCGCCCCATGCTGCAACCTGGTCGGCCTCAGCCTCGAAGGCCACCTGATAGCCTGAGGCGATCGCCAGCGGCGCGAGATCGGCGGCGACACGCCGGCCGATCGTCACGACGTCGATCCTGGCAAAATCCTTGGTGCTGTGATCGATCCGTTGCATGTCGAGCAACTGCTCCGCCATGACGGCAAGCCGCGCTACGTCTTCGTAAAGCCGCGCCCGCTGAGCCGTATCCGGCAGGATATCGAGCCGCGTCTGCAAAATCGCGATCGGCGTCCGCAGCTCATGTGCAGCATCACCGAGAAAACGCTTGTGCCGCACATGACCTTCGTCGAGCCGCTGCAGGGCGCGGTTGACCGCAGCGACGACCGGGGTCAATTCGCTCGGGGTGGCGTCGGTCGGCAGGCGTTCGCCGTGCCGTTCGATATCGATCCGCTCGGCCTGCTCCGCTACCTTTCCAAGGCCGGCAAGCGCCCTGCGCACGACGATAGGCGTTGCAATGATCGTCGCCAGCCCCATGACCACAAGGGCCGGAAGAACGAAGCTCATGAAGACGATCAGGAGCCCCTGAACGAGCCAGCTCAGCGGCGCCTCTGCCCCCGGTCCGGTTGCAATCTGGATCTGCCCCGCGGAGCCATCGACCCAGCGGATCAGTGCATTCGTGCGCGGGGGATCGCCAAGATTCCAGCCGAGCCTCGCAACCCCGACATCGTCGAGCGCGTCGCCGATGCGTGCGAAATGGGGCGGCGGAGCTCCCTCGGTCAGCGTATGGCCAAGCCGGTCGCGCACGATGAACCAGAGATCGGGAACATCCGACCGCAGCTTCGCCAGCGCCGGCGTCGTTTGCAGGACAAGCCTGCCGGCAGGATCGCGCGTGACCGCGCTCTTCAGCACATCGACCGTCACATCCTCGGATTCGAAATTGAACAGATGGCCGCCGAGGTAGAGCGCACCGATGACCAGGACGACGAGCAGCGAGAGCGTCGCGGCCTGCAACGCGAGGAGGCGCCGGACGAGGCGCCATTTCAGCGAATGCGCGCGGGGCCAGGTCATGCCGCGTGTTTGAGGAGATAACCGACGCCGCGAATTCCGTGAATCTCGAGGCCGGCCCCCGCCTTCGTCAGCTTCCGACGCAGGTTCGACACATGCATGTCGAGCGCATTCGATTGGATTTCGTCATCGAAGCCGTAGACCGCCTCCTCCAGCGCGGCACGCTGCACCGTGCGCCCACGTCGGCGCAGAAGAGCCTCCAGCACCAGCAGCTCCCGGCGCGGCAAATCGAGCCCAACCCCATCAATGGTCGCGCAGCGATCATGCCAATCATAGTCGAGGCGCCCTGCCCGTATCCGATCGGGAGCCATCACCGGCGCACGGCGGAGCACGGCTCGCAGCCGAGCCAGCAACTCGTCGATCGCAAACGGCTTGGCGAGATAGTCATCGGCTCCGATGTCCAGGCCCTTGACCCGGTCCCCGAGGTCGCCCCGCGCGGTCAGCACGATCACCGGCGCGATCTGCTTGCGGGCACGAAGCCTCGGGATCAGCGTCAGGCCGTCGCCGTCCGGCAATTGCCGGTCGAGCAGAATTGCGCTGTGCGCCGCAGTCGCGATCGCCTCCTCCCCTTCCGCCAGCGTGGTGACATGGTCGACGACCATGTCGTGCTGGGCCAGGGCTGCGCGGAGCGCCGCCGCCATTTCCGGCTCGTCTTCCACCAGGAGAATGCGCATGGCTAGGACAGGCTCGCTTTGACCCAGCCTCTCCTGACGCAGCAACATTGCCGCGAGGTTGCGCGCATTCGAAGTCCCCCTCGACGAGAGGGTGCTTGCCAGGTTCCGGCGAGACGATCCGCTCATTCCGGCCGCCCTGGATCGCGGCGCAGCCTACGCCCTTCCGGGATCGCAGGTCATGGTGTCACCACCGCGCGATGGGCGGCAGCTTCGCCGCATATCCAGGCCCGAAAGGCCGCAATGGCCGGCCTTTCGGCGGAGATCTCGGGGCAGACCAGATAATATTGATGTGGCCCTCTGACCTGATGCGGGAAGGGCCGGACGAGGCGACCCGCATCAAGATAGTCCCCGATCAGGACATTGGTGGCGAGGGCTATGCCCTGGCCCGAAGCGGCCGCCTGCAAGGCGAGGAACATGTGCGAGAAGCTCGGCCCTCGCGTCGCATCGATGTCAGGCAGCCCAACCGCGGACAGCCAGCGCGGCCAGGTGACATAATCGAGTATTCCATCCGGGATCTCATGCAGCAGCGTGTGATGGCGCAAATCAGCGGGCTCCTGCAGGGGCCGGTCGGGATCACCGAGCAGGGTGGTGCTGCAAACCGGAAAGAAATTCTCCTCCATCAGCAGGTCCGAGCGCAGGCCGGGATAGAGGCCGCGGCCGGAGCGGATCGCCACGTCCACATCCTCGCCGTCGAAATTGGTCAAACCCGTCGAGATCGAAACGCGCACCTCAAGATCGGGGTGACGCTCCTTCAGCGAACCGAGGCGGGGGATCAGCCAAGTGAGGGCGAAGGTCGGCAATGTGCTGACAGTCAGAATACCGGGCGCATCAGGCCGTAAGGCGCGCGCCGTGGCCTCGTTGAGCTGATCGAGCAGCAGCGAAACGGTCGCGGCATAGCGTTCCCCGACCGCCGTCAGGGCGACGCCCTTGCTCGGCAGGCGCGTAAAGAGAGGGCGGCGCAGCCAGGCCTCAAGCGATCTCACCTGCTGGCCGACCGCACTGGCGGTGACGGCGAGTTCGTCCCCGGCCTTCTCGAAGTTGAGGTGCCGGGCCGCGGCTTCGAAAGCGCGCAGAGAGGTCAAGGGCGGAACGTGGCGGCGCGTCATGGGGAAGCGAAGGAAACCTTGGGCTGAAGCCAAGAAGTTCGCATTTGCTTGGACCCCAGGCAAGGAGCAGATTTGCTGGCGAAACCTGAGACAAGGGAGGCCGTCATGTCGACCAGGCCAGCCATAGAAAACCTTCTGCCACTCCCTGCCGCACCGTCGATTCACGGCCTGTCGCGCCTGCTGCTCCGTCTTGAAACCTGGCTCAACGCCAAAGCCAGCGCACGCGCGCTCTACCGCATGGATGACCGTGCATTGTCAGATATCGCGCTTTCCCGCAGCGACGTGGAGCGCGTCAACGCCACGGTCCGACTGCCGGATTGACGGCTTTGCCGGCAGAGTGCCGGGTTTCTGGAGGACGCGGCGGCGACGGGGTCTTTGCGCGGCTTGATCGTGCATCGTGAAGCCGGGATCACGGTCAGGCCCGTCGCAACCGAGAGGTGCGGCCCTTCGTTCCTCAATAGGTTTTGGCCAGGTATTCGGCGATCGCCTTGGCATCGGCCTCGTCGATCGGGGCGCGGTAGACCTTGATCATCTTCTGCACCTCGGCGTCCCAGAAGGCCTGCCCCTTCTTCGGCGGCTGGAAGTTGACGTAGTCGACCGAGTGGCACGACATGCAGTTGTTCTTCGCCGCCTCGAAGCCGGGACCGGGGCCCGGCTTGAGCACCGCCGTTTCAGCGGGCAGTTGATAGGTTTTCGGCATTGCCAACGCCACACCGGCCAACGCCACACCGGCAAGGCAGAGCCCGAAAGCCGACGCCCCAATGAAGCGCAAGGTCATGACCACCTCCATCACGCGGCCGTCACGCGGGTCGTCTCGACGACATTGCGCATATAGCCCGCCGGATTCCACAAGGGCTCGATCGGCTGCGATTGGCCGATCCGGTTGGTCGCCCTGACCATCAGCACATGCTCACCCTTGGGCAGCCGGACCGCTGCCTTCCATTCGCGGAAAGAATATTTTCCGAGATTTTCGCCAAGCGCCGCCGCAAGCCAGATTTTCCCACCATCCGGCGAAATCGCGACATCGGTGACGCCATAGCCGCCGTCAAAGGCGATGCCGCGCAGCATGACATCTGCATTGGCCCTCACCGTTGCCCCGTTCTGCACGCTGGTGATGAAGGAGCGGACGCTGAAGCGGTTGATCGGCACGGTCGCGGTCGGCGCCTTGCCGGGCTCGGTGCAGGCACAGGCATTGGCGGGGATGCGATAGGCCGACGTCATCCAGAACCCATCGAAGGCCTTGTCGAGCACAGCGATCTCGCGGAGATGCTTGACCCAATAGGTTCCGAAATAGCCCGGCACCACCAGGCGCACCGGGAAACCATTGAGCCAGGGCAGATCCTCGCCGTTCATGGCGTAGGCCAGCATGACCTCGCCGTCGCGGGCATGGTCGATGTCGAGCGCCTTGATGAAATCCGGCGTGTCGGGGATCATCGGCCCGTCGAGGCCGTCGAAGGACACCTGCACCGCCCCGGCCTGGACACCCGCCTTGTCGAGCACAGCCTTGAGCGGCACGCCCCTCCAGCGTGCATTGCCCATCGCACCGTTGGCGAGCTGGCCGCCGGCGACGCGCGGATCGAACAGGCCGCGGCTGTTACCGGAGCACTGGTTCACGGCGATGATCTCGGCTGGCTCGAACCCCGTCTTCAGTTCCTGAAGCGAGAGCGATAACGGCTTGTCGACCTTGCCCGTGATCGCGATGCGGAAGGCGTCCGGATCGATCTCGGTCGGGATATCCGCCAGGTGATAGCGCACGAAGAACGCATCGTTCGGGGTCAGAAGCCCGTCATTGAAGACGCCGAACGGGGTTTCGAGCTGGGGCGGCCGCGCCGTCAATTCAATCAGCGGGCGTTTGCCGGGATAAGCGACGAGCGACCGCTCACCATTGTCGAAGGGGAGCCACACAGTTTCGGCCGCGAAGGCAGCAAGACCTGCGCCCTCGCCCACTGCCACCCCCAGCCCCAGCACGGCGCGCCCCGCCGCTTTGAGCATTTGCCGTCTGTTGAACATGGCGCTCCTCCGCAGGACATATTCCTGGCGAATAGAAAGGCACGCAGGCTCGGTTCGTGGTTCTCCGCGGCTGAAGCGCCGCGGCTCAGGCAGTGCGAACCCGGGGCCGCTCGGCAGCCCGCTTCGTTGGTCCGCGATCAATCTAATACAGGTAAGGGCCGACCRCCACGGCTGGGATGCCGGAGACATGCCTCGGATGGGCGCGACCGACATGCCACGCAGAACCGGGGCCGTCGCGCGGACGAATCGACGTTTTCAACAAAATGCGAATCGGCTGTTGACACCCGAAACCTGATTCGCTTAAACACTGCTCATCGAGACGGCGCCGCCGCTGGCGGGGCCGCTCTACTGCGCTTCATGAGAGCTTCGGGCCTTGTAGCCGAGAGATCGGTTGGCCTGCTTGTCTTTGTTAGACGCACCGCTGTTTGAAAACTGAAGACAGAAAGAGAA
>NZ_JBFTZN010000163.1:0-12760 GCF_056406775.1 Allobosea sp. P1_A7 | reverse complement strand
GATCAGGCCGGTGATGATGTAGCGGACAAGCCCACCACCACCGACGACGATACTGGCGAGCCAGCCGGCGACGAGACCGATGATGATGGCGACGATAATCGAACGCAGATCCATGGTGGTCTCCAGCTCTCGTGTGTCAGTCTGCCATCACGGAACTTGGCGCGGAGGGCGCCCGGTTCAGCATCTCTACGCGTTCAGCACCTTCCCATAGGCGTCGAGCACGCTTTCCTTCATCGTCTCCGACAGCGTCGGGTGCGGGAAGATGGTGTGCATCAGCTCTTCCTCGGTCGTCTCGAGGTTCATGGCGACGACGAAGCCCTGGATCAGCTCGGTCACTTCCGCCCCGACCATATGCGCGCCGAGCAGCTTGCCGGTCTTGGCATCGAAGATCGTCTTGACCAGGCCGCTATCCTCGCCGAGCGCGACCGCCTTGCCGTTGGCAACGAAGTTGAACCGGCCGACCTTGAGCTCGTGCCCTGCCGCCTTGGCCTTGGCCTCGGTCAGGCCGACGCTGGCGATCTGCGGGTGGCAATAGGTGCAGCCCGGGATCATGTTCTTGTCCATCGGGTGCGGATGAAGGCCCTTGATCGCCTCGACGCAGATCACTGCCTCGTGCTCGGCCTTATGCGCCAGCATCGGCGGCCCCGCGACGTCGCCGATCGCGTAGATGCCCTTCACATTGGTCCGGCAGAACTCGTCGATGGCGATGAAGCCGCGATCGGTCTTCACCCCGAGCGCTTCCAGACCGAGATTCTCGACATTGGCAACGACGCCGACGGCGGAGATCATGCGATCGGCTTGAATCGTCTGCTTGGCGCCCTTGTCGTCCTCGATATGGGCCGTGATCGAATCCGCCGATTTCTCGACCTTGGTCACCTTGGCGCTGGTGATGATCTTCATGCCCTGCTTCTCGAAGGCCTTGCGGGCGAAGGCGCCGATCTCGGCATCCTCGACCGGCACGACCTGCGGCAGCACCTCGACCACCGTCACCTCGACGCCCATGGTGCGGTAGAATGAGGCGAACTCGATACCGATCGCGCCCGAGCCCATCACCAGCAGCGATTTCGGCATCTTCTGCGGGACCATCGCCTCGAAATAGGTCCAGATCAGCTTGCCATCCGGCTCGAGACCGGGAAGAGCACGCGGGCGTGCGCCCGTCGCGACAATGATGTGGTCGGCGGTGTAGCTGCCCTCGCCCTTGGCATTCTTCGGCGGTGGAACCTGCGGCTGCATCGCAGGCTTCGCCGTCTTGCCGACCACGATCGTGCCGGGCTTGGTCAGCTTGGCCTCGCCCCAGATGACGTCGACCTTGTTCTTCTTCATCAGGAACTGGACGCCATTGTTCATGCGGGCGGCGATGCCGCGCGAGCGTTGAACGATGGCGGCAAGATCGGCCTTGAAGGAGCCCTCGAGCGTCAGCCCATAGTCCTTGGCATGCTGGCCGTAATGCAGAATCTCGGCCGAGCGCAGCAAGGCCTTGGTCGGGATGCAGCCCCAGTTCGAGCAGATGCCGGCAAGGTGTTCGCGCTCGACGATCGCCGTCTTGAAGCCAAGCTGCGCCGAGCGGATCGCTGCGATGTAACCGCCGGGGCCGGAGCCGATGATGATGACGTCGTAGTCGGACATGTCCCTAACCCTTGTTCTAAATCGAAACCCGTCGCGCCGCGCGGTGCAGACGCCAAGCTCGATCGGCTATCATTGCTGTTTCGCTGCCCCCAGCTTCTGCAAGGCAGCGATGGATTGTGGCTCCCGCCCAAGCAGGAATGGGGCCTTGGTGCGCGCGGCGAGGCCAAAGACGTCGCCCTTGCGGGTCTCCCTCAATGCTTCACGCTGTTTCGCGTAGCTGCCGCATTCAAACCCGCTACCGCGATGCCCCGTCACGGGATTGTAGGAATTCGCAGCATAGCGGAAGCAGACATAGTTGAGGTTGATCTGGCCGCGGTAACGCCCTTCCTGAGGATCGTCGATCTCAGCCGAGGCGTTTTCCCAAAGCACGTTGAAGGTCCCGCGCAGGATCACATCGTTTCCGGGATACCAAAGAAAGGTCGTGCCGTTTGGTGCGATATACTCGACCTGAGTGCCGTGCTGAGGGCTATGGCTAACGATCGTTCTGTCGGCGAAGAACGACGCGATCACCTCCGGGGCGGCATAGGCTCGGGGGAACGCTGCCGTTCCCGAGGCTGCCTTGGGTTGCGTGTTGCGCGAGGTGTAGTCCGCTTGGGTCAGCACGGGCCGCGCCGCGAACAGTGCCCTCGGCCTGCGATATTCGCGCGCGACCGCTGGTCCGAACTCAACCACAGGCGGATGGCTCGCGTTGACCTCTTTCGCTGGCGAGGTCGCTGCCGAATGAGGGGTCTGACAGGCAGTAAGCAACAGGGGAAGAACTGAGGCGATCAGCGAATACCTTCCCAACCGCCTGTCTCTGTGGCTTGCGCCCATTTGTCCCCTCAACCGATCGTCGTGCAGGCCAATCCGACTCTTGCGACGTCTAAACGCCCATCACACCAGCATCGCCATCGGCTTCTCCACATAGCCTTTGAAGGCCTGCAGCAGTTCCGCCCCGAGCGCGCCATCGACCGCGCGGTGGTCGGTCGAGAGCGTCACCGACATGATGGTCGCAATCGCCAGCGCACCGTTCTTGACCACGGCGCGCTGCTCACCGGCGCCGACCGCAAGGATCGTCGCATGCGGCGGGTTGATCACCGCGGCGAAATYCTTGACGCCGAACATGCCGAGATTGGAGACCGCCGACGTGCCGCCCTGGTATTCCTCGGGCTTGAGCTTGCGGGTCTTGGCACGCGCCGCCATGTCCTTCATCTCGTTCGAGATCTGGCTCAGCGGCTTGTGGCAGGCGTCGCGGATGATCGGCGTAATCAGGCCGCCCGGGATCGATACCGCGACGCCGACATCGGCATGCTTGTGCTTGAGCATGGCACCGTCGGTCCAGCTGACATTGGCATCCGGCACGGCGCGCAGCGCCAGGGCGAGAGCCTTGATCACCATGTCGTTGACCGAAAGCTTGTAAGCCGGCTTGCCGTCCTTCTCGGGTGCCGCAGCATTGAGTTCTGCGCGCAGCTTCAGCAGCGCGTCGAGCTCACAATCGACCGTCACGTAGAAATGCGGGATCGTCTGCTTCGCTTCGGTCAGGCGGCGCGCGATGGTCTTGCGCATGCCGTCATGCGGAATCTCCTCATAGGAGCCTGGCTCGAACAGCTTCTTGACCGCCTCGTCGGAGGGGCCGGCCGCGAGCGGGGCAGCCGCCGGCTTGGGCGTGGCTGCCGCAGGAGCGGCTGCCGGCGCGGCCTTGGCGGCGCCGCCGGCCTTCGCCGTCTCGATATCGCGCTCGACGATCCGTCCGTGCGGGCCCGAGCCCTGGACCTTTGCAAGATCGAGCCCGGCATCCCTGGCGAGGCGACGCGCCAGCGGAGAGGCGAAGGGGCGGCTGCCGTCGGCAGCATGCGCAGCGGGCTGCCCAGCCACAACCGGGGCAGCTGCGGGAGCTGCCGCTGCTGCCTTGGCCTCGACCTTCGGCGCAGTCTCGCTCTTGGCGGGCGCGGTGCTGGGGGCCGATACGCTCTTGGCGTCCTCGCCCTCGCCGGCGATCACGCCGATGATTTCGTTGACCGCGACATCGGCCGTGCCTTCCGGCACCACGATCTTGGCCAGGATGCCCTCGTCGACGGCTTCGACCTCCATCGTCGCCTTGTCGGTCTCGATCTCGGCAAGGATGTCGCCGGACTTGATGGCGTCTCCTTCCTTCTTGAGCCACTTGGCGAGATTGCCCTTCTCCATGGTCGGCGAGAGAGCGGGCATCAGGATGTTTACGGGCATGGCTGGAGGCTCGCTTTTTCCAATTGGATGAGCAGCAGGCGGCGTGTCAGGCCCATGCCGAAGCTGAGGGACACGAAAACGAAGGCGATATAGTCGAGATGTTCCAGGGCGGTGCCGGCCAGCGTCCTCCCGAACATCAGCTCGGGAGCGAAGGTCTGGACTGCCTCCGGGATCAGCGTCAGCACGCCGCCCGCCGCCAGCAGGTAGGCGCAGAGATCGAGGCGGTGCAGGCGCAGGCGGGCGCCCGCTAGATGCGGCGGAGCCAGCGGGCGCGGCCGAAGCCGCTCCCGAGGTTTGAAATACGCGACCGCTCCAGAGGCCCCGGCAGCTGCGAGGCCGACCGCTGCGATCATGGCAGGGACGGTCAGCGCCACGGCATCAGGCCCTGTAGCAGACGGCCTTCGCCGCCGCGATGACCTCGCCGACATTMGGCAGGGCGAGCTTCTCGAGATTATGCGCATACGGCATCGGCACGTCCTTGCCGGTGACGCGGGCGACCGGCGCGTCGAGATAATCGAAGGCCGCTTCCATGATGCGCATGCCGATTTCGGCGGTGACGCCGGACTGCGGGAAGCCTTCCTCGACTGCGACGCAGCGGTTGGTCTTCTGCACGGAGGCAATGACCGTCTCGATATCCATCGGCCGGATGGTGCGCAGGTCGATGACTTCGGCCTCGATGCCTTCCTTGGCCAGGGCTTCGGCGGCGCCGAGCGCATAGGTCATGCCGATGCCGAAGGAGACGATGGTGACATCCGTGCCCGGACGCACGACCTTGGCCTTGCCGATCGGGATCAGGAAGTCGTCGCCCTTCGGAACCTCGAAGGTACGCCCGTAGAGAATCTCGTTCTCAAGGAAGATGATCGGGTTCGGATCGCGGATCGCGCTCTTCAGCAAGCCCTTCGCGTCCGAGGCGCTGTAAGGCATCACCACCTTGAGGCCGGGCACATTCGAGTACCAGGCGGCGTAGTCATGGCTGTGCTGGGCGGCGACGCGGGCGGCAGCACCGTTGGGTCCGCGGAAGACGATCGGGCAGCCCATCTGGCCGCCGGACATGTAGAGCGTCTTGGCCGCCGAGTTGATGATCTGGTCGATCGCCTGCATGGCGAAATTGAAGGTCATGAACTCGACGATCGGCCTCAGGCCGGTCAGCGCCGCACCAACGCCGATACCGGCGAAGCCGTGCTCGGTGATCGGGGTGTCGATGACGCGCTTG
Source organism: Allobosea sp. P1_A7 (assembly GCF_056406775.1). Taxonomy (NCBI): domain Bacteria; kingdom Pseudomonadati; phylum Pseudomonadota; class Alphaproteobacteria; order Hyphomicrobiales; family Alloboseaceae; genus Allobosea; species Allobosea sp. P1_A7. The sequence goes on along the minus strand of NZ_JBFTZN010000163.1, from coordinate 7,716 downwards.
GGGCCGAATTCCTGGAGCAGGCCCTGCGTGACCTTGTAGGCGCCCTGATACTCGGCGACCTCTTCGCCCATGACGAAGACATCGCCATCCCGACGCATCTCCTCAGCCATGGCATCGCGCAGCGCCTCGCGGACCGTCATGGTGACGACCTCCGCACCCGCGGGGAACTCGCTCGACGCGTCATAGGACTTCGCCTGAGCAGGTACGCTCGGCGTGGCGGCGGCCGCAGGCGCTTCGGCCGAGGCCTTCTCCGCCTTGGCCTCGGGCTCGGCCGGCTTCTCGGCAACCGCCGCCGGCTTGGCGCCGCCTGAGGCTGCCGCCTTCACATCCTCACCATCGGCTGCGATCACGCCGATCGGCGTATTGACCGCGACGTTCTCGGTGCCGTCGGCAACCAGGATCTTGGCAAGGATGCCTTCGTCGACCGCTTCGACTTCCATGGTCGCCTTGTCGGTTTCGATCTCGGCCAGGATGTCGCCTGCCTTGATGGCATCCCCCTCGGCCTTGAGCCATTTGGCGAGCTTGCCCTCCTCCATGGTGGGCGAAAGCGCGGGCATAAGGATATCAATCGGCATGAACACACCCGGAATTTGAAAGGACGCGGGATCAGGAGATGCCGGCAAGGCCGGCAGAGACTTAGGCGCGGTCCGGGCCTCAGGCCCGGGCGTGCTCCAGCGTAATATCGGTGAAGAGCTCCGAGACATCGGGCTCCGGATCATGCGTTGCGAATTCGGCCGCGTCGTTGACGATCTCGCGGATCTTGGCGTCGATCGCCTTGAGCTCGTCTTCGGCGATCTTGAAATCGCGGGTGAGGCGCCCCCTCACCTGCTCGATCGGATCATGCTCCTCGCGCATCCGCTGGACTTCGTCCTTGGAGCGGTACTTTGCCGGATCAGACATCGAGTGACCGCGATAGCGATAGGTCTGCATCTCGAGAATGTAGGGACCCTTGCCCGAGCGGGCATGCGCGATGGCACGCTCGCCGGCAGCGCGCACGGCGCGGACATCCATGCCGTCGACCTGCTCGCCGGGAATGGAGAAGGACAGGCCGCGCTTGGAGAAATCGGTCTGCGCCGAAGCGCGGTTGACCGAAGTGCCCATGGCGTAGCGGTTGTTCTCGATCACGAACACGACCGGCAGCTTCCAGAGCTGGGCCATGTTGAAGCTTTCATAGACCTGGCCCTGATTGGCCGCGCCGTCGCCGAAATAGGTCATCGAGACCCGGCCGTCCTCCCGGTACCAGTTGGCGAAACCGAGGCCTGCACCGAGCGATACCTGCGCGCCGACGATGCCGTGCCCGCCGTAGAAGTTCTTCTCGCGGGAGAACATGTGCATCGAGCCGCCCTTGCCCTTGGAGTAGCCTCCGCGGCGCCCGGTCAGCTCGGCCATCACGCCGCGTGATTCCATTCCGGTCGCAAGCATGTGACCGTGATCGCGATAGCCGGTGATGACCTGATCGCCGTCCTTCGAGGCCATCTGCATGCCGATGACGACGGCTTCCTGGCCGATATAGAGGTGGCAGAAGCCACCGATCAGGCCCATGCCGTACATCTGCCCGGCCTTCTCCTCGAAGCGGCGGATCAGCAGCATCTCGTAATAGGCGTGAAGGTCTTCTTCCCTTGTGAAGGCGGGCATGTTGCTCAACGCTTTGGCCGCCCCCTTCTCCGCAGTTGTCTTGGCTGAACTGGCCTTTGCCGCGCCCTTGGTCGCGGTTTTGGCTTGAGCGGGAGCTTTCGTCTTGCGCGCGGCAACGGCCATCGGCGATCCTCCAAGATCATTCGACCTTGGTTGTAGAGGATCACATACCCCTTGGCGAGGGAGGTATCTCGCAATGCAGCATGAGTTATRTCGCTGATATTTCTAAGATTTCATGTATTAACTGGAATTCAGTTAATCGATGTAACCGGAACTATTCTGCGGCTTTTCCCGCTCCTCAGCGCCCCATGATGATGACATCGTTCCGATGGATCCGGCCGAGCGACGCGCGCGCACGCTCTTCCAGCAGATCGCGATCGACGGCTTCGTCGCGCATCAGGGCGAGGCGTTGCTCCCAGCTCTTGCGCTCGGTGGTGAGCTCCTTGAGCTCATCCTCCATGACCCGCAGCGATTCCTGCAGGCCGCCGCGGGCCTCGAGCCCGCGCGAGCCATGCTGGGCATGGAACATGAAGTAGCCGACCGCTCCACTCGATACGAGATAGAGCGCGAGCGTGATGAAAAAGGATCTGAGACCACGGCGGACGACCATGCCGGCAGGCTAGCCTTGCGTGGTTTATGCCGGGTTAACGATCAGGGCCGGGAGACCTGCACGAAGCCGTCCGAACTCACCGGGGCGTCGCGCGCGATCGCAGTCAGGTCAGCCTCGACACGCCGCGCGATCGGCAGCCGGAAATGCAGCGGATCCCAGTAATTGCTATCCTGCTGCGTGACCATCGAGCGATGAGCGAAATCGGCGATGACGGCGCCGCGCCGCGCGGCGAGGGTTCGGAGCGCCTCCTTGCAGGCGGCGTAGCGCTGCCAGCCTGCCGAGCCCTCACGCGGCAGTGCCGTGAGATGAGCCGGCGGAAGAACGATCAGCTTTTTCGTCTGCCCCGGAAGTGCTGCCAGGGCCGTGTCGAGCCAGCCCAGCGCGGGAAAGCGCCAGCTTTCCCGTTCCGTCGCGTCCACCTTCGTCGCCGGCACGATCGGAGCCAGGTCTGGAGCAACGCCGCCAAAGTCGTGGAACAAGTGAGAGCGAGCCCGCGCCAGATCATACGTCTGTTCTGGTGGCGTGAACACTTCGTAGCCGTCGCGGCGGATCCGCTCAGGCAGATATCCGAGCCTATGCGCCAGAAGGCGGCCCGCGATTTCCAGCGTGGTCAGGTTGATCAGCTTCGGCCAGTCATTCCAGCGGGCGTCGTCATAGAGCCAGGGCGGAAATGGGCGCGGCGTCAGGCGTTTACCTGGTTCGGTCGCATCGGGATCGCACCATGTCGTGTCGATGCCCCAGATTACAGCCTTGGGCGTAGCCGTTTTGCGCGCGAACAACTCCGCCATCTGGACCTGCTCCCAAGGGGTGGCAGCGTTCATGGCGAGATTGGCCATGCGGACATCGAGGCCTTGCGACAGGACCGCAGGGTCGAGCAGCCGCATCGTCGATGTCCCGAAGATGGCAGAATCGAACGCGCCCGAGCGGACGAGCTGCGGGTACATGTAGCGCTGGTTGAGATCCATCAGCGGGCGCGCCGCCTGTCCGGTGGCAAGGCGCGAACCGAACGGATCCATCACCGCGATGAAGCCGAAGACAAGCAGGACCAGGGCGAGCGCCGCGCTGAGAAATGCCAGCGACCAGCACTTCCAACCCGCTGCGTCGGCAGCTTTCGAACTAGCCAATGCGAGGGGTTTCCCCGGCAAGAACCTTGCGGAAGACCGGCATGTCGATATTGCCGCCCCCAAGGACGACGCCAACCGAGGCGCCCTGGTTGAGTTCGAACTCGGCTGCTGCTGCCGCCAGCGGCGCAGCCCCGGCTCCTTCCGCGAGATTATGGGTGTCGAGATAATAGCTCCGGATCGCCTCGGCGATCGCATCTTCGCTGACGCGCACGATCCGCGCCGCGCCCTTCAGGATGATCGTGAGCGCACCGGCATCGGGCACCCGGACCGCAATGCCGTCAGCAAAGCTCGGAGCATCCTCGACCGCGACCACCTGTTTCGCCTCGACCGAGCGGGCGTAGGAATCGGCGATCTCCGAGACGACGCCGATGATCTCGGTCTTGAGGCCGAGCGCATCGCGCGCGGCAATCAGGCCGCAGATGCCGGAGCCGAGTCCGATCCCGACATAGACGCGCGCCAGATTCGGCCGCGCAGTGAAAAGCTCGAGCGCATAGGTTGCGACACCGCAGACGAGATCGCGATGGAAGGACGGCACCATCTCATAGCTGCGCTCGCGGGCGATTTGCTGAGCCGCGGCCCGGGCCTCGTCGAAATCCCGGCCGGTTTCGATCAGCTCGGCTCCGAGCGCCTTCATGGCKGCGTTCTTTTCCACAGCATTGCCGAGCGGCACGACGATCACCGAAGGCAGCCCGACTCCGCTTGCCGCCATCGCGATGCTCTGGCCGTGATTGCCGCGTGTCGCCGAGACGACGCCCTTCACATGCGGGCGCTCGCGCTTCAGTCGGTCGAGATAGACGATGCCGCCGCGCAGCTTGAAAGCCCCGATCGGCGTGTGATTTTCGTGCTTCACCACGATTTCGAAGCCGTGACGCTGCTGCAGCAGCGGCCAGGCATATTGCGGCGTTCCCGGGAAGACAGTGTCCACAAGAGCCTTGGCGGCCTTGATCTCGGACAGGGTGGGCAAATCGGTCATGCGGATCCTCCGGAGCGCTTCTGCCACATCTCAAAGCCATCGAACAATGACGGGAGTGTGCGAACGATGTTGACCGGCGGGCGGGGCGTCCGTATGTCAGCGCCCTGTGAGGGCGGGTAGCTCAGTGGTAGAGCACGTGACTTTTAATCATGTGGTCGAGGGTTCGATCCCCTCCCCGCTCACCAAAAACTCCACTATATCAAATAGATAAAGCGGATTGACCGCATTTCGTTCCGCCTCGGCGGGGCCAAGCATATGGTGATGTCGATTTGCCGCTGCCGCGGGTTCTGCAGGTCCATTCACTCAGCGATTGAGCGGCTAGCTCTCGCCGCCTCGATTCTAATGTGACGATCGCATTGAGAGTCACTGCGGGCGACACCGCCGCCTTGGCGCGCCATGGCGTGCTGGGTATAGCTAAAACTATGGACATGAAATGGCGTACCCTCTCTTCCAGGACATTGCTGAAAGATCGCTGGATCGACGTCAGGGCGGATGAGTGCCTGACGCCGACAGGGCACAGGGTCTCGCCCTACTACGTACTTACTTATCCCGATTGGGTTCAAACGGTCGCGATCACTCCCTGCGACGAGATTGTTTTGGTCCGCCAGTACAGGCACGGCGCGGCGGATACTTTCCTGGAGCTGCCAGGAGGGACGATGGACGAAGGCGATCTCGACCCGGGGCGATCAGCTGCACGTGAACTCGAGGAGGAGACCGGCTATCGCGCGACGGAGTTGCGCCTCGTTTCTTCGCTCTTCGCCAACCCAGCCACCCAATCGAACAGGGTCCACGTCTATCTTGCAATGGGGGCAGAGTTGACGGGGAGCCGGAAACTGGACGCCAGCGAAGAGGGGATGAGCGTTCATCTTATGCCCGTGCGGGAGATCCTAGATCGGCTACACGATGGAATTCTCAAGCATTCGCAACACGTATCCTCCCTGCTGCTCGCCCTTTCTGTCTCTGGGCATCTCGCGCTTGGTTCTCCCAAGTCAGCCCTCTGAGTTTGAGTATCCGCTAGCAATGCTGGCGCCGAAGCAGGCGGAATTCATTATTGGCAAGCGTCGAGAATGAGCGCCTGGACGCGCGCCGCTTTGTCCACCGCCACCGACGATTGGACTACCTCGCGGCTGTCCAGCGCTGATCTGAGTCGTTTTCGTCGAGGCCGATACATCCCCTGACCGCCGCTGCAACAGTGCGCCGTGAGATCGAGGTCCGAGCAAGCCCCCGCAAACTGACTTGACATGTCGAATATCGATATCATTATCGATATTGATGAACGTGCTCATTCCGAACCAGATTCGAAGGCCTCGTGACGTCGTCTACGAGTCGTTGAAGCGGCAGATCATGCTGAATGAGTTGCGTCCCGAGAGCGCTCTCACCGAGCTCGGCATGGCGCGCGAGCATGGTTGCAGCCAGGGCACGATCCGCGAGGCGCTCCTGCGCCTGCAGGAGGACGGGCTCGTGACCCGCTCCGGGCATCGCGGCACGATGGTGACCAGGCTTGATCCGGAGGAGGCGGAGGAAATTCTGGCTCTGCGCCGCCGGATCGAGATCCGTGGCGCCTTGCGGGCGGTGCATCATGTCGAGCGCGACAGCCTGGAGCGGCTATACGCCATACAGGCCGACATGGATGCCGTCGCCGCAGCCGGCGACGAATATGCCCTGATCATCCTCGACATGGCTTTCCACCTGACGATCTTCCGCCTGTCGGGACTGGACGCGCTCGAGCAGATCCTGACCCGCTGCACCCTGCATTCGCACCGCTCGAAACTGTGGGCTCCGGGGCATCGCCGCCCGCTGACCGAGACCGCGACACGCCACCGCTTGCTGCACGCCTTGCTCGAGGCCCGCGATGGCGAAGGCCTGTCATCGGCCATGGCGGAGCATATCGACACGATCGTCCTGCGTGACGGAACCGCCTAATGAAGAGCCCGCGAATGACGACCTGGATCGATCCGCAGATGCAGGTGCTTCTGGAACGGCTCCGCGCCGGCCCCGCCTTCGATTTCCGCTCCGCACCGATTGCCGAAGCACGTGCAACGGTCGATGCCGCAACATTGCCGTGGAGCGATGGCGCTCCGGCCATCCCGGCGAGCGATCTGGTCATTCCCACGGATGCCGGCGCGATGCGTGCGCGGCTTTACCGGCCTGAAGGCGCGCAGGCARCGTCCGTCATCGTCTATGCGCATGGCGGCGGCTGGACCTTCGGTTCGATCGAGACCCATGACGGAACGATGCGCAATCTCGCGGTGGCAGCGGGCTGCGCCGTGCTGGGCGTTGATTACAGGCTCGCTCCGGAACACCCGTTCCCGGCGCCGCTCGACGATCTCCTGGCCAGCGTCGCCTTCGTCGAGCGCGGCGGCCTGGGCACGCCCATACCGGCGGAGCGGATCGCGATCGCGGGCGATTCCGCCGGCGCCAATCTGGCGCTGGCAGCACTGCTGCGCCGGCGCGATGAGGGCCTGCCGCCGCTATCGGCCGCCGCGCTGTTCTACGGCTGCTACGAACCCGACTTCTCGACGGCGAGCCATGCGGCCTTCGGTGGCGGCGACTACCTGCTCACCAGCGCGAACATGCGCTGGTACTGGAACAATTTCCTCGGCGACGAGCCGGACGAGACGCTGAGCCTGGCCGCGCCTGGCCGGGCTGCGCTTGCCGGCCTGCCGCCGCTTTATCTCTCCGCCGCGGGGCTCGATCCGCTGCGCGACGACACCATCCGGCTGGCCCAGCGCCTGGGCGAGGCCGGCGTGCCCTTCCGTTTCGATCACGTTCCCGGCGTCGTGCATGGCTGCCTGCGCATGAGCAGGGAACTCGCTGCCGCTGCCGACATGATCACCGCTGGCGGCCGCCACATTGCCAACCACCTCAACGATAAAAAAACCGGAGGAAGCCAACCATGGAACGCAGGACTTTCATCAAATTAGCGGGCGCCAGCGCTCTCGCCAGCCCCCTCGCCCGCCCCGCCATCGCCCAAGGCACCACAACGGTGCGCTGGTGGTACCATTTCGACAACCCGCAGCATTCGCCGGCCGAACTCATCGCCAAGTTCGAGGCCGCGAATCCCGGCATCAAGGTCCAGGCCGAGAGCATCCCCTGGGGCGGTGGTAACGACTACCAGACCCGGCTCTTCGCCGCCCTCGTCGCCGGCAACGGACCCGACTGCGCGATGGTGCGGTTGTCCTGGGCTGCGCGCTTCCAGCAGATGAAGGCGCTCTCCCCGATCGATGACCTGATCGCCGGCTGGGCCGGGCGCAGCGACATTGCGGACAACATCTGGAAGATCAACAGGGGCGCCGACGGCAAGCAATATTACCTGCCTCTGCAATATGTCGTGCTCTATCTCTATTATCGGCAGGACCTGTTCGCGCAGGCGG
>NZ_JBFTZN010000162.1:8513-21311 GCF_056406775.1 Allobosea sp. P1_A7 | reverse complement strand
AAGTCGAGGCGCCCGCGGCAAACGCGGCTTCGGCCTGGCGATGAGGGCAGGCGGGATGCGCCTTTACGCTGAGGCTTCCTGCCAGCGCCGGTACAGCCCGGCGATGTCGTTGGAGCAGAACAGATCCATGCCGTCCCTGATCTGCTTCAGCGGCCAATCCCACCAGGCCATCTCCAGCAGCATGACGATTTCGGCTTCGGTGAAGCGCGTGCGGATCGGCCTGGCCGGGTTGCCGCCGACGATCGAATAGGGCTCGACATCCCTGGTGACGAGGGCGCGGCTGCCGATCACGGCACCATGGCCGATCCGGATGCCCGGCATGATCATCGCCTCCGCACCGATCCAGACATCACTGCCGACCACGGTGTCGCCGGCCGGCCGGAAGGCGTCGCGCGCACCGGCGAATGCAGGTTCTTCCGACATGTAGAAGAAGGGGAAGCTGGAGACCCAGTCGTTCCGATGCCCCTGGTTACCGGCCATCATGAAGCAGGCGCCGGTCCCGATCGAGCAGAAGCTGCCGATGATCAGCTTGTCGACATCGGCGAGGTCGGGCCGCAGATAGCGGGCACAGTCGTCGAAGGAATGCCCGTGATAATAGCCGGAATAGTAGCTGTACCGACCGACGATGATGTTGGGGTTGGTCACCTGTTCCGACAGAAGCCTGCCCTTGAACGGGCTTTCAAAGGCGTTCGCCATCCCGGCGTGCTCCCGTCGTTCAGCGCAAATCCAGAGAGATTGAAGCGGGCAGATGACCCGGAGCGATCGAAGGGAGATCCGGGAACCGCTCCGGGGCTTTACCGATCGGTGCCCGCGTCTCTTCTTCAGTGCCTAGCGCCAGCGTCCGAAGGCATCGTCAAGCGTCTGGCTGCCCGAGACACCCTTCTCGAAGGTGATGATGCCGCGTCGTCCGGACGCGAAACGCAGCGGGATGTCGATCCAGCTGCGCGTCTGCATCAGCTCGATATTGCGGTCGATTTCCACCGGCACATTCGAGAGCGCGGCCACGAAGAGATTGTCGCCGAGCGCGGAGGCGATGGCGGAGAGCGGTGCGCCCCGTTCGTTCTCGTCGGTCTTGAGCTGCGGCACGCCGACCTCGCGGATCGCGTCGGTCGTGGCATCACCCGTCCGCGTGAAGCGCAGGCCAATGATATGCGAGGCCGGGAAGGCGCTGTCGGTATTGCGGCGGATGGTGAAGTCGAGGCTCAGGCCGGCATCCGGTACCTCGACACTCGCACGCACGATGGTCTCGACCGGGCGACCCTGCCCGGCGCTCTCGCTGTCGAGCCGCCAGACGACCCGGCCATTGACGGCTTTCGGCTGCTGCGGGGTTTCCGGCACCTCGGTGTAGAGAATGGCGCGCTGGGCGACGGCGATCTCGCTGCCTTGTGAGGCTGTCGCGCCACCAGGCCGTGTGGCCGGTCCTGCGCCTGTCGCTCCGGCATCGCCGACCCGGTCGTTCAGCTTGCCGGCGCTGTCCGGCTGCGACTGCTGGACCTGCGCCTCGGTCCGAGGGCGCTGCGCCGCTGTGTCGGAGGGATTGACCTTGTTGACATAGAAGGCAGTCGCCGCGATCGCGACGACGGCAAGCGCGACGCCTCCGCCGACGATGGCGGTGCGGATATGACCGGGATCGACGCGGCGTTCGCGCGGAGGAGCGACGCGCGGGCGGACCGGCTGCGTGTCGACCGGCTCCTGGCTGTCGACCGGGCGGCTTTCGAACGGGTCGATGACGGGGCTCGCCCCGACCTCCTCATGGGCCATATCGGCCGGCAGAGCAGGCTCAGGCTCTGGTTCCGGAGCGGGGCGGATCGTCGTCGTGGCGGGGCGCTGGGTCTCAGCCTCGTCGTAATCGGCCTCGACACGCGACATCGCCTCGTCGAGCGCCAAGCGCTCGCGCATGATCTCGGCCTCGCCGACCGGCGGGTCGAGACTCCGCAGCTGGGCGACCAGAGCTGTCCGGGCGCGGTCATAGACCGCGCGGCGCGCTTCCGGGGACTTGTCGGGCAGCCCGGCGATCGCGCGCGCCAGGATGGGATAGAAATCGGCCATTGGCCTCAATTGTCCGTGTTGGGCTCGCCCGTCAACCCTCGAAAGGATTGTGGACGAGGATGGTGTCGTCGCGCTCGGGGCTGGTCGAGAGCACGGCGACAGTGGCGCCGATCAGCTCCTCGATGCGGCGGACATATTTGATCGCCTGGGCCGGCAGGTCCGCCCATGAACGGGCATTGGCGGTCGAGCCTTCCCAGCCTTCGATCGTCTCATAGATCGGCTCGACGCGGGCCTGATCGCTCTGGCCGGCAGGCAGATGCTCGAGCACGGCGCCGTCGAGGCGATAGCCGATGCAGACCTTGATCTCCTTGAAGCCGTCGAGGATGTCGAGCTTGGTCAGCGCGATGCCGTCGATGCCGGAGGTCTTCACGGTCTGGCGCACCAGGCAGGCGTCGAACCAGCCGCAGCGGCGCTTGCGCCCGGTGACGACGCCGAATTCCTTGCCCTTCTGGCCGATCAGTTCGCCGGTCTCGTCAAAGAGCTCGGTCGGGAAGGGGCCTTCGCCGACGCGGGTCGTGTAGGCCTTGGCGATGCCGAGCACATAGCCGACCGCGGAGGGGCCCAAGCCGGAGCCGGTCGCGGCCTGGCCGGCGACGATGTTGGAGGAGGTCACGAACGGGTAGGTGCCGTGGTCGACATCGAGCAGCGCGCCCTGTGCGCCTTCGAACAGGATGCGCTTGCCGGCGCGGCGCTCGGAATCGAGCAGCGCCCAGACCGTGTCGGCATAGGGCAGGACCTGCGGCGCGACCTTGGTCAGCTGCTCGAGCAGCTCGGAGGCATCGACCTCGCCGATGCCGAGCCCGCGACGCAGCGCGTTGTGATGGGCGAGCAGGCGCTCGATCTTGGCCTTCAGGATCGCGGGGTCCTTGAGGTCGATGAYGCGAATCGCACGCCGGCCGACCTTGTCCTCATAGGCGGGGCCGATGCCACGCTTGGTCGTGCCGATCTTCAGCCCGGCATTGCTGGTCTCGCGGAAATGGTCGAGCTCGCGGTGCAGCGGCAGGATCAGGGTCGCGTTGTCGGCGACGCGCAGGTTCTCGGGCGAGATCGCGACGCCCTGGGCGCGCAGCCGCTCGATCTCCTCGACGAGATGCCAGGGATCGACCACGACGCCATTGCCGATGACCGAAAGCTTGCCGGGGCGCACGATGCCGGACGGCAGTAGCGAGAGCTTGTAGACGACGCCGTCGATGACGAGCGTATGGCCGGCATTGTGACCGCCCTGGAAGCGCACCACGACATCGGCCTGGCTCGACAGCCAGTCGACGATCTTGCCCTTGCCTTCGTCACCCCATTGGGCGCCGACCACCACCACATTCGCCATCGGACTGGTATCCCTGCCTCGTTGCCGCAAGCGCCGCGCACATGAAAAACCCCGACGCAAGGCCGGGGTTTCGGGGCAAGTCCTTGCAAGCCCTCATGGGCCAACATTGCGGCAAGGTCAAGATTGACCGCGTGCCGGAGAGGCGGCTGTCCGCACGGAGTTGCGAGCATCGGGCCTGATCCTGCGACCATCTGACACTCGCGCGCGGATCACCTGCCATCGAGCCGCACGAGTTCGATCAGCCTGGCGCAATCGGCCGCAATCCGCCGTTCCGCCAGATTGGTGATGCCCAGCAACAGGCCGCGGCGCTCGGGCGGCTCCGCATACCAGGGCGAGAGCGGCACCGGCGCGATCCCGAAGGGCAGGGCGCGCAAGGCGATGTCGATATCGTCAGTGCCGGGCGACAACTCCATCCGCACGGCAAGGCCACCGGTGGCATGGATGGCGAAAGCCCCTTCTGCGGTCTCCTGCAACTGCTGGAGCAGCAACTCGCGCCGTGCGCTGTAGAGCCGCTTCATGCGGCGCAGGTGGCGCAGATAATGGCCCTCGGCCAGGAAGCTGGCCACGGCATGCTGAAGCGCGGCGGATGGAGCCGGCGCGAGACAGGCGGCAATCGTGCCGAAGGCCTCCGCGACGGAGGCTGGAACCACCAGGAAGCCGAGCCGCAACGCCGGGCTGATCGTCTTGCTGAAGCTGCCCGCATGCAGGACGCAGCCATCCTGATCGAGCGAGGCGAGCGCTGGCGCGGCGCGTCCCTTGAGCTGCAACTCGCTGAGATAATCGTCCTCGACGATCCAGGCCCCCGCTTGCCGAGCCCAGTCGAGCAGAGCCAGCCGGCGTGCCAGCGACAGCGTCACCCCGAGCGGAGCCTGCTGCCCCGGGGTGACGACGGCCAGCGCCGCCTTCGGAGCGCGCCGTATGCCCTCGGTGACCGACAAGCCCTCGCCATCGACCGGCACCGGAATGGTCGTCATTCCTGCAAGCTGGAGGGCGCTGCGCGTCAGGGGAAAGCCGGGTTCTTCGAACCAGGCTGAGCGACCCTCGAGGCGTAAGGTACGGATGATGAGACCGAGCGAACCCGCAAAGCCGTTGGTTACCAGGACCTGGGCCGGCGTGCAGCGAATGCCGCGTGCGATGGCGAGATAGGCGGCGATCTCGCGACGCAGGTCCGGATGCCCGCGTGGATCGGGATAACCGACCGGCGCGACGGCGGCCTTCCGGGCAGCGCGCACCATGACACGCGACCAGAGGGTGATGGGGAAGGCATCCTGCGCCGGAACGCCCATCTGGAAGGCGAGTGGTGCGTTCTCAAAATCGGGGAACAGCTCAGGAAAGGGCGGCCTGTCTTTGGGTTGCTCGGCTGCCGCCAGCACCGGCATCCTGTCCGCGACGTGCGTTCCGGCGGCGCCCTGCGACAGGATCCACTGCTCGTCGCTCAGCCTCTCATAGGCGGCTCTGACCGTTCCGCGGGCGATGCCAAGCTGCGCGGCAAGATCGCACCAGGACGGCAGGCGCGCCCCGCCGGCGAGCTGGCCCTCCCGGATCGCATCGCGAATGGCGGCGTGAATCTGCAAGGCGAGCGGCGCCTTGGCGCTGCGGTCGATCTGGATGCGGAGCGGAGCGGTCATCACATCATGGTATAGCCGTTTCTGTCGATCTTGGTGCTTTCTCATGCATCATCCGGCGCGCATTCTCCTGCCATCGAAATGAACGGAGAACGGAGATGAGCTTTCGAGCCTCTGCAGCCGGCGCGGCCCTGCTTGCCGCGCTCGCCCTTCCCGCCATCGCCTCGGCTCATTCGCCCAGGCCGGGCGGAGAGACGGTCAAGCCGGTATTCCGGCAGGCGATTCCCAACATTCCCGGCAAGAGCCTGGTCAGCGTCGAGGTGACCTACAAGCCCGGCGCGGCCTCGACCCCGCACCATCATGCCGGTTCGGCCTTCATCTACGCCCATGTGCTCTCGGGTGCGATCCGCAGCCGGGTCGATGACCAGCCGGCCCGGGTCTACCGGACCGGCGAGACCTGGTTCGAGGTGCCGGGCGCGCACCACACAATCAGCGAGAATGCCAGCAAGACCGAGCCGGCGCGCCTGCTCGCCGTCTTCATCGTCGACAGCACCGAAGAGGTGCTGACCACTCCCGATCACCAGTGAGGAGCGACCCCATGACCCAGCGTCTCGATTACACCAGCGTTTCGCCTGCCGGCATGAAGGCTCTTGGCGGAGTCTATGCTCATGTCGGCCAGTCCGGCCTCGCCAAATCCCTGGTCGACCTGGTCTATCTCAGGATCTCGCAGATCAATGGCTGCGCCTATTGCATCGACATGCATTCGCGCGATCTGCTCAAGGGCGGCCTTGCCGTCGAGAAGCTGGTGCTGGTGCCGGCCTGGCGCGAGGCGCCGAGCCTGTTCTCCGAGCAGGAGCGGGCCGCCCTGGCCTGGGCCGAAACCGTGACGCGTGTCGCCGACACCACCGTGCCCGATGCGGAGTTTGCGGCCGCCTCTGCCCAGTTCAGCGAGAAGGAACTGGCCGATCTGACGATCGCGATCGGCCTGATGAACGCCTATAATCGGATGGCGATCAGTTTCCGCGCCGTCCCTGCGGCGGTGCGGCGCTGAACCCTCGAGCATCGGCCCGAAAAGTGGATGGCGGTTTTCGGGAAGGCCGATGCAATCACAGAAGGCTAGAGCATCGGCCCGAAGATGGATTGCGGTTTTCGGGAAAGCCGATGCAAGCACAGAAGTTGAGATCAGCGGGCCGGATACGAGATCCGCGCCGATCATCCAGTCAGTTCTGCGCCAGCGGGCGCGGCATGTCTGCTGGCTGGATTGGCCTGGGTTCGAAGGTAACCTCGCGGTCCCCCGGCCATTTCAGGCGGTAGGCGAGCTTGATCTCCTTCTCGGTCCCGGGGGCGAGATCGAAGGTCCAGGCCGAGACGCCGCGCTTGTCGCCGACCTGTTTCTCGGTCGGCGGCGTGGTTTGCGGCAGGGTCTCGACCGTGATCGAACTGTTCTCCGAGAAGGGCACGCGTTCCATGACGGTGACCTTGACCGGCTGAGCGTGGAGGCTCTTCACCACAGTCCTGAATTCGCGCAGATCCGTGCGCGTCTGGCCAAGCCAGGTCGGCTCGTTCTCCCGGCGGCGCACCGGGGCGCGGCTGACCTTGAGCTTGTCATCTGCGCCGAAGCCGAGCTCGACCTTGTCGCCAGGCGCGACCAGCCCGAGCCGGCCGCGGCCGATATAAGCGCCGTCACGGTGCAGCAGGACCTCGCCTGGAAGCAGCGGTGCCTCGTCCTCGTGGAGGAAGGTGGCTTCGAGATAGGCTTTCTCCTCAAGCTCCGGCGTGGCGCGGGCCAGGAGCGTCGGGCTGACCTGGCCCTGGCTCAGCACCACGGCCTTGGACGTCGCGCCCTGGGGGACTGTGACGCGGCCAGGCACGATGAAGCTCGCCTGATAGGAGCTGGTCTCGACCTGGGCCGTCTGGACTTCTGCCGGGCGCGCCGAATCCGCCATCTTGCGCGACTTCGCGGCCTCGAATTCGGCTTCGGCCCTCGCCTTGGCCGCCGCCATCGGCGCCGGCGCAGCACTGACGCGTGTGCGGCTCTCATAGAGAACCGCCGCATCGAGGAAGGCGACCTGCACCGGGGCGAGCTCGGGTGCGCGCGTGCCGCCCGCCGAGCGCGTGGTCGAGAGGGTCAGCGCGACGTCGGTCCAGTCCTCGCCTGTGCGCTGGCGCAGCTCCGCGCGGCGAATGAAGGTGATCTCGGGCTTGGCGGCGGCGCTGCCGGTCGCCAGCCTGGCCTCATAGCTCGGCAGCCAGTTCGCGCTGGTGACGCGGTAGCTGACGGTGAACTCGGCTGCGAGCGGGGCCTTGGCCTCGACCGCGATCGCGACGTCGCGCTTGGGTGCATTGCCGCGGCCGGCCTGCGGCCTTGTGCGCTCCAGCGCTTCGATTTCAGCCTGCGTATCGGAGACGCGGCTGCGCGCGATGCGCAGCTCGTCATTGACCTTGACCAGCGCGGTGCCGATCGCGTCGAAGACGGCCGGCCAGTCGCTAATCGGCAGTGCCTTGCCGTCGGGGCCGAGCTTGTCGGGGCCCGTCTGGCCGAAACGCTCGATGGTCCCGCGTTTGGCTTCGATCGCGCTGACCTGACCTTCGAGCGTCTCCTTCTGCTCGCGCAGGGCCTTGAGCTTGGTCTCGATCACCGCATCGAGGCCCTGCCTGGCATCGCCGGGAACGGGGCGGACATCGACCGCGCCAATCGCGAAGGCGCCGTCACCCTTGCCTTCGACACGGATCGAGGCGGGATCGACCGCCGCCGGCAGGCCACGCAGCACGACCTGCGAGGCCCCCTGCAGCAATTCGGCCTTGCCGAGCCGGGTCACCACCGCGCCGTCGGGATAGACCGTGACCCGGTCGATCCGCGTCGGCAGTTCGATCTCGGCTGCGCTTGCAAGGCTCGGCGCGAAGATCAGGGCGGCGGCAAGTCGGCTCATCATCAGGCATTCCCCCGAGGCAAATCAGTGCGGCGGATTGGCGCGTCGGAATTCGGCGCGGCCAAGGCGGAATTGGGCCGGAATGCGGAAGCGCCTGGCTTTTAGGCCCTGGCGCGCATGCTCATGTGAGGCTTGACGCGATGTGCGATGAAATTCCGCAATTCGGTGACGCGCCGCTCGCTGTCCAGAACCTCTTCATCGAGGCCGTGAGCCCAGGCGAGATCATGCCGCGTCGGCTCGGCATCGAGCGCGTAGAGATCGGCAAGCCAGCTCTGCGCCGCCGCTTCGTCCTTGCGGAAACCTTCCGCGATCAGGGCTGGCACCATGCGTCCGAGGATCGAGGCGACCTGACCGAGCGGAAATTCTGGATGATACTGCACGCCCCAGAAGGTGCCGCCGTCATGGCGGATCTCGGCTGCATGCACGGCGCTGTAGGCATTCGAGGCGAGGACCGTCGTATCCGCCGGGGGCAGGGCGATGGTGTCGAGATGGATCGCGGGCGCATCGAAGCTGAGCGGGCGGCCGGCGAGCAGCGGATGCGAGCGCCCGGCCTCGGTCAGGGTTATCTTGCGGGCGACGCCGATCTCGCGGCCCCGGGGGTTGGCGACGACGGTGCCGCCGGCGGCGACCGCGCCCATCTGGATGCCCCAGCAGGAGCCGAAACTGGGCGTGCCGCTGGCATAGATCGCCCGCATCAGCTCGATCTGGCGCGTGACCGACGGTTCGAGGTTGTAGATGTGCAGGGCTGAACCGGTGAGGAAGATGCCGTCATAGGACGAGAGCCCCGCACCGTCCGGCAGGTTCGCGCCGGCATCGGCCGGCAGGCAGATATCGGTGATGCTCTCGGGCGCGATCGAGCGCACGACATCGGCATAGGCTTCGCCCGGTTGGCTGCCATAGCCGGCAGCATGGCTCTCGCGCTGCTCCCGTGTGTTGCCATCGACGACGAGCAGGCGCAGCGGTCTCGAAACATGCAGCATGGTGGCAAACGCCTCTTGGGAGGGATGCGTCGGGCGACGGGCAGCCTTGCGCCTCATCTCATAGGATGCGACGGGGACACAAGGCTATTGAAGCGCATTCCGCCCCCGCACAGGCCGCAACCTTGTCCCCAGCCACCTCCCTGCCGCAGCGTGTCTGGGGCAACGCCTACCTGCTCCTGATCCTCACCACCTTGATGTGGGGCGGCAATGCCGTGGCGAGCCGGCTTGCCGTGGGGCAGATCTCGCCAATGGCGCTTACCTCGCTGCGTTGGGTTTTCGTCTGCGCGATCCTGCCGTTGATGCTGCGGCGCGAGCTGAAGCACTATGCGCCGGTCCTGCTGGCGCATCGCTGGCGGATCATCATGCTCGGCGCCCTTGGCTTCACGGCCTTCAACGCGCTGATGTACCTCGCGGCCTATTCGACGACCGCGATCAATATCGGAATTCTGCAGGGCTCGATCCCGGTCTATGTGCTGATCGGGGCCTTCATCGCCTATCGCACGCCGATCGGCTGGATGCAGGCRATCGGCGTCGCGGTCACCATGCTTGGCGTCGTGGTGACGGCGAGCCGCGGAGACTTCGCGACGCTGGCGAATTTCAGTTTCGTGCCAGGTGACGTCTGGATGATCATCGGCTGCGTCTTCTATGCCGGCTACACGGTCGGGATCCGCTCGCGTCCGGCCGTGCCGGGGCTGGTCTTCTTCACGGCGATGGCGATCGTCGCCGGCATCGTCTCGCTGCCGCTGCTCGGGCTCGAAATCTGGAACGGCAGCGTCGTCTGGCCGACCTGCGAAGGCTGGGCGATCCTGGCCTTTGTCGTGCTCGGGCCGTCGCTGCTCTCCCAACTCTTCTTCCTGCGCGCGGTCGAGCTGATCGGACCTGGCCGGGCTGGCGTCTTCGTCAACCTGGTGCCGGTCTTCGCACCGATGCTCGCCGTGCTGATCCTGGGCGAGCGACTCGCGCTCTATCACGGGCTGGCGCTGGCGCTGGTGCTCGGCGGCATCTGGATCGCCGAACATCGCGCCTCCAGGGCGTGATCCCTTAGATCAACGGATCGGATATCATATATCCAGTCCGATGATCTAACCTCCTGTATTTGCATCGGCTTTCCCGAAAACCGCACTCCACTTTTCGGGCCGATGCTTTAGTTCAGGCTCTCGACCGCGAGCTTCGCCACGGCTGCATGCGCCGCTTCGCGCGCTGTGGCATCGGCCTGCGCGCCGGCAAGATAGACCGCGATCGCGAAACGCCGCCCGTCGGGCAGAGCGACGATCCCGATATCGTTGGTGGCGCTGTTGATGCCGTCGAGCGTGTCGCCGGTGCCGGTCTTATGCGCGAAACTCGCGCCAGCGGGGAGGCCGGCCCTGACCCGCTGGGCGCCGGTCGGTGATTTCAAGAGGATCTCGGTCAGAAGCCGGTCATGCGCCGGCTCGCGCAGCCAGTTGCCCCTGGCGAGGCCTTCGAGAAAGGCGATCGAGGCCTCGGGCGTGGCGGAATCCCGAGCTTCGCCCTTGATATAGCTCTCCAGCGCCGGGCGCCGCTTCTCCCTCGGCATGGCCGCGATCGCGGCCTCGAAGGCTTCGTCGTCGATGACCTCATCCCAGGCGAAGGCCGGCAGGCCGGCGATCTCGGGCTGGAATTCGCGCTCATAGCGATCGACCGAAATTCCGGCGATGCCGCCCTCGTTCAGCATGGTCGTGACGACCTTCGGCCCGCCGGTCCGCTTCATCAGCACGTCGGCGGCGCTGTTGTCGCTTGCCCCGGTCGAGCGGGTCAGAAGATCCGTGACCGTGTAGCCCTGTTCCTCACCCTTGAAGCCCTTCTTCATCGGGCTCCAGTAGGGCGCGAGCTCGGTGCGCTTCACGCGGATCTCCTGGTCGAGCCCGAGCTTGCCGGCCTCGACCGCCTGCAGCACCGCGATCRCGAGCGGCAGCTTGAAGACGCTCTGCATCGGGAAGCGCTCCTGCCCGCRATGCGACCAGCTCTTGCGGTCCTTCAGATCGATCAGCGCGACACCGAGGCGGCCCCTGGCATCCTGTTCGATGGTCTTGATGCCGCTGTCGAGCTTTGCCCTGTCCCAGTCGGCGAGAGCTGGCGTGGCAACGAGGCAGGCGAGGGCGAGAGCGGCGAATCGCGGCATGAAAAATCCCCTGTGGCGGGGCCACAGGGGATCTGGATTGCGGCGCCGTTTGGGCGCGATGCCGGCGGCTTCAGAACTTCAGCCGGCGCGCCCGCTTCACCATCGGGATCTCGTGGATCTTGGCGAGCAGCTCGTCCGAGATCGCCTCGTCGACGGCGACATAGCAGATCGCATCCCCGCCCGGCTTGTCGCGGCCAAGGCTGAAGGTCGCGACATTGACGCCGGCCGCCCCGAGCAGCGAGCCGAACTGACCGATGAAGCCCGGCTTGTCGGCATTGCGGACATAGAGCATGTGCGGCGCGAACTCGGCATCGATCTGGATGTCGCGGATCTCGACGATGCGCGGCTTGCCGTCCTGGAACACCGTGCCGGAGGCATGGCGCGGCATGTCCTCGGCATCGACGACGATGCGGATGACGCTTTCGAGATTGCCGGCGACCTCGCGTGTCATCTCCTCGACGACGATGCCCTTCTCCTTGGCGATCATCGCGGCGTTGACCATGTTGATCTCGGGCAGGAAGGGCCGCAGCACGCCGGTGATCGCGGCGGCCGAGATCGCCTTCAGATTGAGCTGGGCGACCGCGCCCTCATACTCGATGCGGATGCCCTTCACGGCGGCTTCGGTCAGCTGTCCGAGGAACGAGCCGAGCTTTTCGGCCAGCGCGACGAAGGGCTTGATCCGCGGCGCTTCCTCGGCCGAGATCGACGGGAAGTTGACCGCATTGGTGATCGCGCCCTTGAGCAGGTAGTCCGACATCTGCTCGGCGACCTGGAGCGCGACATTCTCCTGCGCCTCATTGGTCGAGGCGCCGAGATGCGGCGTGCAGACGACGTTCTCCAGCCCGAAGAGCGGGTTTGTCTCGGCCGGCTCAGCCGAGAACACGTCGAAGGCGGCGCCCGCGACATGGCCGGACTTGATCAGCTCGGCGAGTGCTGCCTCGTCGACCAGGCCGCCGCGCGCGCAGTTGATGATGCGCACGCCCTTCTTGGTCTTGGCGAGATTCTCGGCCGAGAGGATGTTCTTCGTCTTCTCGGTCATCGGCACGTGCAGGGTGATGAAGTCCGCACGCTTCAGCAACTCGTCGAGCTCGACTTTCTCGACGCCGAGCTGCACGGCCCGCTCCGGCGAGAGATAGGGGTCGAAGGCGATGACGCGCATCTTCAGGCCGATGCCGCGCTCGGCAACGATCGAGCCGATATTGCCGCAGCCGATCAGGCCGAGCGTCTTGGCGGTGATCTCGACGCCCATGAAGCGGTTCTTCTCCCACTTGCCGGCCTGGGTCGATAGGTCAGCGGAGGGGATCTGCCGTGCGAGCGCGAACATCATGGCGATGGCGTGCTCGGCGGTGGTGATCGAATTGCCGAAGGGCGTGTTCATCACGATGATGCCGCGCGCGGTCGCGGCCGGAATCTCGACATTGTCGACGCCGATGCCGGCGCGGCCGATGACCTTGAGGTTCTTCGCCTGCTCCAGGAGCTTGGCGGTGGCCTTGGTCGCCGAGCGGATGGCGAGGCCGTCATACTCGCCGATGATCGCGGCGAGCTTGTCCTTGTCCTTGCCGAGGCTCGGATCGAAGGTCACGTCGATGCCGCGATCCTTGAAGATCTGCACGGCGGCGGGAGAAAGAGCGTCCGAGATCAGGACTTTGGGGGCGGTCATGGGGAATACCTCGGTTGCCCGCGCATGAGGGCGGGCCAAATGGGGAAGGTCGTCATGGCCGCCGCTTGCGGCGACCATCCACGTCTTCGCGCGGGTCAGGCGCGCGCCTGGACAAAAGGCGACCGGCCTCAAAGTCTTCGACCCCGACCC
>NZ_JBFTZN010000162.1:0-8508 GCF_056406775.1 Allobosea sp. P1_A7 | reverse complement strand
TGGGCGGGCGTGGCCCGACCATGACGTTGAGCGCGGCGCAGCTGCGCTTACGCCGCCTTCTTCAGCCCGGCCTTGGCCTCGTTGAAGGCATAGGTGATCCAAGGCAGCAGCGCCTTGACATCGCGGCTCTGCACGGTCGCACCGCACCAGATGCGCAGACCGGGAGGGGCGTCGCGATAATGCCCGAGATCGAAGCCGGCGCCGGCCTTCTCGATGATCGAAACCACCTGCTTGGCAAAGGCCGCCTGGGCGTCGGCCGGCAGCGCCGTCACCGCCGAGTCGGTGAACTTCAGGCACACCGAGGTGTTCGAACGCGTCTTCGGCTTCACCGCGAGGAAATCGATCCAGTCATTCTCGCGCACGAACTTGGCGAGCACGCGGGCATTGCCGTCGGCGCGCTTCACCAGCCCTTCGAGCCCGCCGACCTTCTTCGCCCAGTGCAGCGCATCGAGATAATCCWCGACCGCGAGCATGGAGGGCGTGTTGATCGTCTCGCCGACAAAGATGCCCTCGGAGAGCTTGCCGCCGGAGGTCATGCGGAAAACCTTCGGCAGCGGCCAGGCCGGCTTGTAGGTGGTGAGACGTTCGACGGCGCGTGGCGAGAGCACGATCATGCCATGGGCCGCTTCGCCGCCCAGGACCTTCTGCCAGGAGAAGGTCGTGACATCGAGCTTGCCCCAGTCGAGGCGTTGGGCGAAGGCGGCCGAGGTCGCGTCGCAGATCGTCAGGCCCTCGCGGTCATCGGCGATCCAGCTCGCGTCGATGACGCGGACGCCAGAGGTCGTTCCATTCCAGGTGAAGACGACGTCGCGATTCCTGGTGTCGACCTTCTTCAGGTTCGGCAGCTCGCCATAGGGCGCATTGAAGATGCGGACATCGCTGAGCTTGAGCTGCTTGGCGACATCGGTCACCCATCCCTCGCCAAAGCTCTCCCAGGCGACCATGTCGACGCCGCGCGCGCCGAGCAGCGACCACATCGCCATCTCGACGGCGCCGGTATCGGAGGCGGGCACGATGCCGATGCGGTAATCGGCCGGCACCTGCAGGATCTCACGCGTCAGGTCGATCGCAAGCTTGAGCTTGTCCTTGCCGATCTTGGCACGGTGCGAGCGGCCGAGCGCCGCGTCTGACAGGGCTTTGAGGGACCAGCCGGGGCGCTTGGCGCAGGGGCCGGACGAGAAATGCGGCACGCGCGGACGCGTGGCCGGAACAGTATTCGCCATCGATGTCTCCATCCTTACAGATGGGCGCGCCGCGTTGGGGCGGCGTGTCCCGTCGATGGGGGTAGGGGATCAGGGCGGGGGGAGTCAAGCGGCGGGCTTATTGTAGCGCGAACAATCAAATGGCAATGAACGAAGGATCAAATGGTGACAGATTGGATTTCAGAATAGCGGTTGCCGCGCCACGGCCAAGAAGTCACTAGCGGTGGGATTGCCGGGAGCAGGAAGCCCGCCCCGAATGGCACCCTCGAAATGTCACGTCACGTATTTGATAGCCACTGTGCGGCATCAACCAGCTGACTCATCGTTATGGTGCTGGCGTGGTTCATCCCTTGGGTTGAGCAATGCGCCGAAAGCCGGTGTTGAATCTCTTGAACGTCGGCGCTCTGATGGGACCAGCCGAGGTGAGCTTGGTTTCGTCCGCCCCCCGGTCAGAGCCGGGCTGGCAGGCGACTGCCGGGCCGGCTCGCCCAGCCGCGATGACAGAGTAAAGCCTGCTGGACGTGTAGCCACGATCGAGCCTCGCCCGGCTCAATCCCCCGTCATCGTCATCTCTGCATCCATCGCCTTCATCTTCGGATTGGCGGCACAAAACGCCCTGATCCTGGCTGCGACATCGGCCGGTGTCCTGTCCCTGGCGGCATGGCCAGCCGGCTTGTGGCCGCCATTCCTGAGATAGGCGGCGCAGGTCATCTCCGGGTCGGTGATCGCGGCTGACGCCGGGGAGGAGAGGAGGAGGCAGGCGAAAGCCGCGGCAAGCGCGCGGGAGGCGAGAGGCATGATGGTTGTCCTGAACGGCCGGGCCATGCGGCCCTTTTGCGCCGCTCCTGCACCGCCCGGCCGTGCGGCGCAACGACGCTGACCGACGCCCTGGTCTGCAGGCAGGGCATTGCAGAAGAGCCAGGGTTTTCGCGTGAGCCGGCTAACCCACCGGCATGATCGTCGCGGGATCGTCATCGCCGACGCCGCTCTTGTTGACGCGGCGGTCGACGATCCAGTCGCGTAGCGCCGGCGGCGGATCGGTCAACAGCTTTTCGCCGGCGGAGCCGTCGAGCCAGGCGTCGAAATCCCGGGGATGCAGCATGCAGGGCATGCGGTCATGCAGCGTCGCGATGCCGGCGACGGGATCGCGCACGATGATCGTGCAACTGATGATCTCCTGCCCGCTCTCCGGGTCTCTCCAGCGCTCCCAGAGCCCCGCGAAGGCGAGCAGGGCGCCGTCGGCGGCGCTGATGAAATGCGGGGTCTTGTCGCCCTTCGGGCCGGTCCATTCGAAGAAGCCGCTGGCCGGGATGATGCAGCGCCGGCTCCTGAAGGCCGAGCGGAAGGTCGGCTTCGTCGCCACCGACTCGACACGGGCGTTGAAGGTGGCGCCGACCTCGTTCGGCCTGCCCTTGTGCCAGGGCGGAATCAGCCCCCAGCGCGCCGGGATGAGTTCGCGGCCGAGCGGCGTCCTGACGATGATCCGCACCGTGTCGGTCGGCGCGAGATTGTAATGTGGCTGGAGATTGGCCCGCTCGGTCGGCACCGTCAGCGGCTGGCTGAAGGCGACGATCTCCTCCCAGGTAAAGGCCTGGCTGAAGCGTCCACACATGGCGTCATCTCCCGACCGGGAAGGGCAGGATGATGCCGTGGCGGTGGCGCTGTAAAGCGCGGCGCGCTCGCGCCCGTTCAGATCTTCTTGTCGGTGATCACGCCGGTCCGCATGGTGCCGCTTGCTTCCAGCTGCTTCTTGATTTCGTCGCGGATCTTGTCGGCGATCTCGCCCTTGGCCTTGGGATCGAGCTGGTCGAACTGTTCCTTGGTCAGACCGAACTTGGCGAGCATGGCGGTGTGCATGCGCTCGGCCGGCGTCATCTGGGCGTGCTTGAGGAAATCCGTTTCCGCCGTCTTCTGCGCGGCGGACTTGTCGGCGACCTTGGCAACGGTCTTGAAGGCATCGGCAAGCGATGTCGCCGGCTGGGACGACGAGATTGAAATCGACATGGCAACCTCCGGGCTGGTTGCACGCGTCACGCAAGGGGCGGGCCAGCGATGCTTCCGGAGAAGTCTTTGTTTCTCAATGCTTTATTGATTGTCTTCGGTGCCGCTGCACACGCAATCCCGGCAGGCGGGAAGAAACTGCCGGGCAATTCCTTCCCGGGACGCTGCGAGGACCCCCCTCCCGCATCGAAATCGGGTGTTCCCGACTTCGATACTTCCGAGAGCTGATCTCGGGCAGGCCCGAGATCAGGGAGAGGGGGAAGCGGGGCGCGGCGCGTCTGTCTCAGACGCCCTTCAGCTTGGTGTTGCACTGGCTGTAATAGCCACCGCCCTTCTGGATCCATTTCAGGTCGCCATTGCCGCCATTGGCCTTGTTGATGTTGTACTGGTCGTTGCAGGTCTTGAAACGCTGCTTGCCGGCGGTCTCGGAAGCGTATTTCGGGTCGATTTTGGCCGGGAAGACGGCATTGCCCATGGCGGCCGGCATGGCGGCGTGCGGCTTCGCCTGGGCCGGCGCGGCGGCGGGAGCTGCCATCTGCGGCTTCGGTTGGGCGGCCGGGGCAGCCGCGGGGGCAGCAGCCGGCGTCGCGGCCGCCGGCGTGGCGGCTTCGCTGCACTGGCTCTTGCGGAAGTCGTTCCAGGATTGGCCACCCAGCGTATTGCCGGTCTTGGCGGCGTTATACTTCGTGCTGCATTCCTTCATCGTCAGGGCCTGGGCCGGCGTCGCGGCCGGCAGGACGAAGCCGCCCGCGAGCGCAAACAGGCCGAGGGCAAGCGCAGTGCTGGTCTTGGTCATGGTCATCGCCTCCTGACGGGGCATGTCCCGTCGGCGCAACCTGGGCCGGGCGAGCGCATCCCATCCCGGTCAGGTCTCCGGAAAAGAGGATATTCCTCGTAAAATGAACGGTCCATGAGGGATTTCGGCCCTGACGATCACGGTTTTGAGGTTGTCGGCCCATGCGTCGGATGCGGCTGCGCCCGAGACGAGGTCAAGCATGGTGGGAAGGGGCCGGCGCTTCGCATCTTCTCCGGCCAGAAGAGAGGCGCCGGGGTCCATCGTTGTGCCACCGGGCTTGACCGCGCCGCTTCCGTCTCGTCCATGGGGCCAAACCAGCAGAGGAACCGGAGACGGACATGGCCAGGAAGACGCCGGAGCAACTCACCAAGGAGTTCGAGGGCCGCAAGGCGAAGGGGCTGGCCAAGGGCGGTGCCGCCTATTGGCCGAATGTTCTCGCGAACGCGGTGCTGAAGCTCGCAGCGAGCGGCAACGAGGTCAGCATCGCGGCGCTGAGCGAGCAGCTCTCCAGGGATGCCGAGGCGCAGGACGTCACGCTGAAGGCGGGCGCGGCCGAGGCGATCGCGCGGCTGGGCCAGGCGGTGGCGCGGGCAGCGGAGGGCTAAGCGGCCTCAGCGGTTCCCGCCCGCGAGCCTGCTTGCCTCGGGAAGCCGGCGTAGCCGCCACATGGCCCAGCAGCCGGCGGCGGGGCCGAGCGCCAGCACCGAGAAGGCCGCCGTCCACCCGAAGGCCGAGACGAAATGCGGCACGAGGTGAATCGAGACAAGCGTCACCAGGAAGCCGGCGCAGGTCTGCGCCGTGATCATGGTCCCGACCAGCGAGGGCTCGGCGAGCTCGGCGACGCTGGCCGAGAACTGGGCGGAGTCGGCCACGGCCGAGATGCCCCAGAGGATCGCGACGACAGCCAGCATGACAGGGGCTGCGGCGAGCCAGCCGATCGCAAGCGCGCAGGCGCCGCTCAGCGCCATGGCGCCGATGGTGACAGCGGTGCGGCCGAGCCTGTCGGCCAGCCAGCCGCCGAGCCAGGCGCCGAGCGCGCCGGAGGCGACGGCGAAGAAGGTCAGCACTGCGGCTGCGCCGTGCCCGGCCTGCGGACCGCGGCCGGCGATGGTCTGCTGCAGGAACACGCCGAGCCAGGCCCACATGGCGTAGAGCTCCCACATGTGGCCGCAATAGCCGGCATTGGCGAGACGCAGCGCAGGGTTGCGCCAGGCCTGGGCGAACTGGCCGAGAGCGAGACCGGCGCGTCGGACGAGATGGGGCCCGAGCCCGGCAAACAGGATGAGGACGGCGCCGCATAGCGTCGAGGCGGCGGCGCCGAGATAGATGCCGCGCCAGCCTATGCCCTCGAAGGCACCGAGCAGATGCGGGCTCGCCGAGCCGATGACGAGGGCGCCGACCAGGAGGCCGATCAGCAGGCCGAGGTCCTTGTTCGCCCAGGTCGCGGCGATGCGCATGCCGACCGGGTAGATGCCGGCCATGCACAGGCCGGTCAGGACCCGCAGGGCGATCGTCACCGGCCCGACCGGCGGCAGCAACGCGAGCGCAGCGGTCAGCGCAGCCGCTGCCGCGCCGGAGAGAGCAAAGAGGCGACGCGGATCGAAGCGGTCGGCCAGGCCGAGCAGGCTGCTCGCGAGCGTGCCGAGGACGAAGCCGGCCTGGACGGAACTGGTGAGCAGCACTTCGCTCAGCGGGTCGAGCGGCTGCTCCCGCCGGATCGCCACGATCGCCGCGGCCGAGGCGAACCAGGCCGCCATTGCCAGGGTTTCGGCGAGGAGGAGGAGCGCAAGCGAGCTCGCCTTCGCGGCATAGGGGGTGGTGGTCCCGCCGGGAGTTCGGAGTCCAGGATGCATCGCTCACCGGCCTTCTGCGCCCGTGCGGAACCGTCCGAAGGCGCCCTGTCGTCTCCTATAGTATACGTATGGCTTCTATAGAAGACGATTCAGGCATGAGGCATCGTTTTTCGGGTCGAGCCTCTTGAGCGGACGGGCGAGACGCCGGAAGAGCTTAGGATCCGCCTCAGAAGCTGACCATCGAGAGTCCATGCGTTCCCAGAGCCCAGACGACCCCAATCAGGCCATCGCCGCCCGCATCCGGATCGAACGGGACACGCGCGGCTGGTCGCTGGCCGATCTCGCCGAGCGTTCAGGCGTCTCGAAGGCGATGATCAGCAAGATCGAGCGCGGCGATGCGAGCCCGACGGCAACCCTGCTCGGGCGGCTGTCGGGAGCTTTTGGCCTGTCGCTCTCGGTGCTGCTGGCTCTGGCCGAGCGCTCGGAAGACCGCATCAGCCGGCATGGCCATCAGCCGGTCTGGCAGGACCCGGAAACCGGCTACGTCCGCCGGACGATCTCGCCGCCCTCCGGAGATATTCTCGAGCTGCTGCAGATCACGCTGCCGCCCGGTGTGCGGGTGCCGTATCCGGCCGCCGCCTTCCTGTTCCAGCGCCAGCAGATCTGGGTGCTGCAGGGCGAGCTCGAATTCCGCGAAGGCGGCGTCACCCACGCCCTGCAGCAGGGTGACTGCCTGCAACTCGGGCCGCCGGCGGATTCGTCCTTCTTCAACCCGGGCGCGGGCGAGAGCGTCTATCTCGTCGCCCTCGTCCGGAGATAGGCCAGGGTTACTAGGCTGCCCGGCGCCGTGCCGCCGCGCGCTGCTCCTGCGTGCGGAAAGCTGCGACGAGCTGGTTCAGCCGCTCGATCTGACTGAGCAGGGTCCGGGCCGAGGCTGCGCTCTGTTCGGCGAGAGCCGCGTTGCTCTGGGTGATCTCGTCCATATGGCTGACGGTCTGGCTCATCTCGTCGATGCCATTGGCCTGTTCGCCGGACGCCACCGCGATCTCGTTGACGGTGCCGGAGACGCGCATCGAGGCATCGACGATCTTCTCCAGCGTGCCGCCGGCGAGGCGGACGAGCCGGACGCCTTCGGCGACCTCGGCATCGGAAGACCCGATCAGCCCGGTGATGTCCTTGGCGGCCTCAGCCGAGCGCTGGGCTAGCGCCCGGACCTCGGCTGCCACGACGGCAAAGCCGCGCCCGGCATCACCAGCGCGCGCCGCTTCGACCGCGGCGTTGAGCGCGAGAAGATTGGTCTGGAAGGCGATGCCGTCGATCACCGTGGTGATCTCCGAGATCTTCTTCGAGGCCTGCTCGATACGGGTCATGGCATCGATCGCGTCGCTGACGATGGTGCCGCCGGTGCGGGCGACGGCGGCGGCGTCATCGGCCAGCGCAACCGACTCGCGCGAAGATTGGGCCGAGGTCTTGACGGACGCGGCGAGTTCTTCGGTCGTCGCTGCCGTCTGCTCGAGCGCCGCGGCCTGTTCCTCGGTGCGTCGCGACAGGTCGTCTGCGCCGGATGCGATCTCCTGCGAGGAGGTGGCGATCGAGCCCGACGTCGCCTGGATGGTCGTGACCATCTCGCCGAGCTGTTCCATGGCGTGATTGAAATGGCTGCGCAGCAGTGCGTATTCGGGCGGCATCTCCGCATCCATGCGGAAGGTCAGGTCGCCCTTGGCGAGCGCGGCCATGCCTTCGCTGACCAGGCTGACGACCCTGTCGCGCTCGTCCGCCTTGGCCTGTTCGACGGCGCGGGCCTCTGCCTCGACCTTGAGACGGGCCGCCTCGGAAGCCTCGAGATAGACCGAGATGGCATAGTCCATGTCGAGCAGAGTCGCCTTGACGATGGCGGTGATCTCGGCGGCACGGTCCTCGGCGCCTTCGATCTTGCCGCCGAAGCGGCCCTTCGGCCAACGCGCCTCGAGCACCTTGCCGATCAGCTGCTCCAGCAGCAGGGCATAGCCGCCGATATACCAGCGCGGCTCCAGCCCGATCCTGGCGTGGACCTTGCCGACCGTGGTGACGGCGGCGACATAATCCTCGTCGAGCTGGCCCCGGGCGATACGATCCCAGTAGCCGAGCTGCTTGCTCTTCGCGTGCTCGATATGGGCGTCGCTGCCGAAGAAAACGCGGGTTTCGGAGAAGGCGCGGACCTGTGCATAGAAGGCGCCGAGCGCATCCGGCAGGGCCTCCAGCAGCGTGTCCTCGACATCGTGGATGCGCCGCAACGCGTCCGGACCGAGCTTCATGAAGTCGCGCCGCCGGGCGAGATCGTCGGATGGTGCCATAGCCGTTTACTCAAGCCTGATGCGCCGAGCCCCCTCGGCACGCCGGCCGAAACTCGGCGATGGCTGGTTAATATCCGAAGAAGATTGCGGCTCTTGCCTGCAGGACGGAGCGTCTGTGGTCCTATGCCGCAGGATTGTCAGTCGCCAGCGGTTCACCGCAGGCCTTCATAGCGCTCGAGAAAGGCTTCGACGGGCAGCGTCCGGAAATCGTCGAGTGCGGTCCGCAAGGCGGCATGATCCCAGTCCCACCAGGATAGCGCGATCAGCCTCTCGGCGATGTCTTCGGGAAAGCGCCTGCGGATCGGCCTGGCCGGGTTGCCGGCGACGATGGTGTAGGCTGGCACGTCCTTGGTGACGACGGCGCCGCCGGCGACGACGACGAC
>NZ_JBFTZN010000161.1:0-12880 GCF_056406775.1 Allobosea sp. P1_A7 | reverse complement strand
GAACAGCTTCAGCGCGACCTTGTCAGATCCCGCCTCTAACCTGCTCAGGGAGGTGCGGCTGATCCCTGCTTCCTCGGCGACTTGCTCGGGACTTAGTCCCAAGCCAACGCGGGCCGCTTTCAGGAACCGTCCGGAAGTAAGCATTCCATTGAAAAAGCACAGGAAGATAGTGAAATCCAGCTTGTCAACAATTTGCCCAATGAGGCGTAAATTGACCTAATAAGACAAATATTTGTCATTCCATATGGATCTCGCGCTTTCCCGTTGATAGGCTCCTCCCGAATCGGCCGCAGCAAGGATTCGAAAGGAAGTGGGAATGGAGACTTTCCTCATTGCCGGCTCGAGTGCGTATTCGGGTAGGACGACCGCCAGCCTCCTGCTAGCTCTTGGATTGAGCCAGCTCGGGTTGGATACGCTTCACATCCAGGTCACGGCGAGCGATGAGCAGCCAATGCTCCAAGGAGAGGCGGCCGCCCCCTTTGGGGCGACATGGTTCGCAGCCAATAAGCGCGCTCCGAGCTTGGCAGAAATCAAGGTGTGCGTAGGCCAAGCCCCGAGAACCGAGGCGATAGTCGTTGACCTTCCGGCGTCCACATTTGACCGAGGATGGATCGCCGATCCCGCAGTTCGAATGCTGCTGCCCATGTCGACGAGTTCCGCTGATGTTGAGCAGGTTGCTCGGGATTTCCACCAGATTGCTGGCGTGCCCGCACAACCGGGTCTCGCGTTGCCATGGATTTTGCCGGTGGGCTGGCCATCGGCAATGCGTCAGTTGGACTACGATCCAATCCTTGGTCGCGTCACGCGACGTCTCCGGCTTCCGGCGCCAACGAGCGACCGTGTGATCCAACCAGGTGGCATTCCGTGGTTCGATTTCAGGTCAGAGCCGCTCATCGTAGAGGGTCGAATTGCGTTGTCATCGCTTCGAGCGATGGCGGCGGAGGTGATCGCTCATGCCGTGCTCAAGACAACGGGCAGCTCTCTGTTGGAGTTCCCGCACGATGYGTTCTAGCGGGAGCGCGTAGGCCGTGCCGCCATCGGGCAAAAGATGCAAGCCGCTGACTGCCAGCCGAAAGCTCGCGGCATCGCGATCCTTCACCAGCCTCGTGAGCAAGATCATCGGCTGGCTCGGATCCACGCGCGATCAGCGGCGAATGCCGACCGCCCGCCCTGTCACGATCGGCTCAGGGAGAGCTACAGCGGACTCGGCAGAGCGATTGCCCCAATCGGCTGCGAGCCGCGTCGGGATCGCTCGACATCGCGAGAGGTCCGATACAGCCCGGCTTCAAGAGGAGTTCCCCATGGATCGGAGGCACATTGCGCTCCGGGAGCGGTTTCCAGTCACCAAGAAGGTGGGTCGTTTCCTGGCCTACTGCACCGTCATCCGGGACTGTCGGAGTTACCCGCAACTGCGTCGTGGTGAGGCAGTGGCGCTGGTCTTGGTCATGCCGGTTGACGCCGACGTGGATGACTACAGACAGGCTGTTCATTTCGCATCTTTGCCAGTCGCTCGCCCCGTTCGTTACGACACGGATTCGGGCGCGAAGGTCGTCGTGGCCGCCGAGTATTGGAGCAAGGGTACGAAGGATTCGACTGGTGTCGGTCTCCTGAAAGAGGACCGCTTTGTCGTCCTGGCCACGGACATTGCCGAGGTGCCGGCCATGGTACTCGCAGCCGTCGACGGCATCGTTGAACTCGCGGCGTCAGAGCCTCGCCATTTCGTGGGCGCGGGCGAAATCTGTCTTCACCAAGGGGTGAGCACGCAGCAGGCACAAGAACTTGCGTCGATGCCTCTTGCATTGATCAGCGCAATGCTCCGACGCGGGCGACCCGTTTCCCAATCGCTTGGCTCCATGCGGAAGGCGATTGCAAAGGCGCCGCCGGTCGGGAAGCGCCAGCTCCTCATCGAGAACTTGCATGGCCTTGGAGAGGCGGGCGGTTGGGCACGAGAACTTGCCATCGACCTCAAGGACTGGCGCGAGGGCAGGATTGGCTGGGCCGATGTCGACAAGGGTATCCTCGTCAGCGGGCCGACGGGAACGGGCAAGACGACCTTCGTGAAGGCGCTTGCCGCCACCTGCGACGTCCATCTCGTTCTTGGCTCGCTCGCGCGCTGGCAGGCCCGCGGTCACCTTGGCGAACTGCTTAAGGCCATGGGGGCGGCTTTCGACGAGGCACGTCGCAAGGCTCCTTCCATCATTTTCATCGATGAAATTGATGCAGTCGGGGATCGGGAGAAGTTCGCCGACCACAACGCCCAGTACTGCACGGAAGTCGTCGCAGCCTTGCTCGAATGCATCGACGGCGCCGAGCAACGAGAAGGGGTGATTGTGGTCGGTGCGTGCAACCACCCGCATCGGCTCGACGCCGCTCTCGTTCGACCGGGACGCTTGGATCGCCATGTCCGAATGCCTCTCCCTGACGGTCCCGCTCGAGAAGGCATCATTCGCTGGCATCTTGAGAATGCGCTTCGGACCGAGAACCTGTCTGCGATCGTCGCCCGGACAGAGGGCTGGAGTGGAGCTGCATTGGAGCAACTCGTTCGCGAAGCCCGTCGGTTGGCTCGCCGGGCGCGGAGAGCCATCTCGATCACTGACCTCCTGACGTCGCTTCCGCCCACAATTGCGATCCCAGAAAAGATGATGCGCCGCGCGGCGATCCACGAGGCCGGCCATGCCACTGTCGCGGTCGTGCTGGAGAGGCCTTTTGAGTTCGTGGAGATCCGCGAC
This sequence comes from Allobosea sp. P1_A7, assembly GCF_056406775.1. Lineage (NCBI taxonomy): Bacteria > Pseudomonadati > Pseudomonadota > Alphaproteobacteria > Hyphomicrobiales > Alloboseaceae > Allobosea > Allobosea sp. P1_A7. The sequence continues at coordinate 10,151 of NZ_JBFTZN010000161.1, read as the reverse complement.
ACGGCCGAGCTGCACTCGGGGTACCAAGCATTGGGCGGCGTCCAAATCACCAGGAATAGCGTTGCCGAAATCACGACCAAAGCGCTGCTTGACGAGATCTGTTTCCTGCTGGGGGGCATTGCTGCGGAGGAGGTCATACTGGGTAGTCGGTCGGTTGGCGGCGGCGGAACTCGTGGCAGTGATCTCCATCTGGCGACCCTAGTGGCGCTGCGGCTCGAAGCGTCCTACGGGCTTGGAGTAGGGTTGGCCTTTTTGGCGGGGGACGGGGAGGCGGAGCTGCTTCGATTGCTCCATACGTCGCAAACCGTTCGGGAGCGGGTCGAGAACATTCTGGATGAGCAAATGGCGAGGGCGCGCTCGCTCGTAGAGATCCACMGGGCCGCACTGGACCGCACGACGGAGAAGCTTCTTGAAACGAAGCGCCTCACCGGCGTCGATGCAGTGAAGTTGTTCGCAGGCGTCGGAACGCGGCCGGAGAGCGGTCGAGAACTTGTTGCTACCAGCACGGCCCAGTGAGGATCCAATGAATGAGCAGTTCGTTCAACGAGTTCGCCTTGCCGCCCATGTGGCGAAGAACCCTGAAGCCTCCTTGCTTGACTTGCTCGCCGAACTTTCCGGGACATCGCCTGGGTCGGGCAACGCACCCGAGTTACTCAATCAAGACGTCAGACAGGGCGCTCAAGGCACCTCCAGCGTCTCAAGCCGTGACGGGAAGCAGATGATTATGATCTCAATCGGGGAGCTAGCCGAGCTGCTTCAGGCCGTCGTGACGCCGCCGTCATTTGCTGAGGCGCTGATTGCAGAAGGCTTCACGCCGGCGTCGGGGCCAGCGCCAAGCCTTCGGCGTGGAAATAGGCGCTATCCCCTAAAGCGATGTCGCCCAGACAGGCATGAATCCCCAAGCTCGATTTTCGCGATCGACTTTTGATTTCGTTACAATCAGCGGCTGCACCGCCGTGTAAGGGTTCGAAGAATAGGAAAATTCATTCCTACCAGGCTTCGATCATCTCGGAATGCTGTTTCTCTTCAGCGGCCACTTCGGGGTTCGAGCTGTGCTCGGCCAGATACTTCTCGGCTTCAAGCGCCGCCATGCAGCCCATGCCTGCCGCGAGCACCGCCTGACGATAAGTGGGGTCCGCAACGTCGCCGGCCGCGAGGACACCTCTTTGACTGGTCTTGGTAGACCATGGCGCGATCTTAATGTAGCCGGTCTCGTCCATATCGATCTGGCCGCGAAAGAGCGCGGTCGCAGGGTCGTGACCAATCGCGACAAAAACGCCGTGGGTCGCAACGTCTTTAAGCTCGCCAGTCTTGGTATTCCGGAGCCGGACCCCCGTGACGGACTTTAGAGGCTCGGTGGTACCAAGAATCTCGTCAACGGCGTGGTCCCAGATGATCTCGACCTTCGGGTTCGCGAATAGCCGCTCCTGAAGAATTTTCTCCGCACGGAAACTGTCGCGGCGGTGGACTACAGTGACCTTGCTGGCATGGTTGGTTAGGTAGAGAGCTTCCTCGACCGCGGTGTTGCCGCCGCCGACCACCACGACTTCCTTGCCTCTGTAGAAGAAACCGTCGCACGTCGCGCAAGCTGAAACTCCGTGCCCGCCAAACGCCTTCTCGGAATCCAAGCCAAGCCAGCGTGCCTGAGCACCAGTCGCAATGATGACGGTGTCCGCGAGATACGTGTCGCCCGAGTCACCGACCGCCTTTTTAGGGTTTGCTGCTAGATCGACCGACACGATCAGATCGTAGACCAATTGCGTGCCGACGTTCTCTGCCTGCTGACGCATCTGCTCCATGAGGTCGGGACCCTGAACCGCGTGCGCGAAGCCCGGGTAATTCTCGACGTCAGTGGTGATGGTTAGCTGACCACCTGGCGTCATGCCGGTCACGAGCATCKGCTTAAGGCTCGCACGCGCCGCATAGATCGCTGCGGTGTATCCCGCCGGACCGGCTCCGATGATCAGAACCTTGGTGTGGTGGACCTTCGACATGGGGAAATCCGTTCGGAGTATGATGCTGAATCAGGCGGCCAAGCGAGTAGGACTGGCGGTATTGTAACTCGCTACAACGCTTTGATTATAAAAGCAGAGTATCTCGCTCGGGGGCGTTTCTCGATCGCCAAAGCCCTGGAAGGCCTGCTCCGAGGGGATACCCAGCCACTTCGCCTGGGCGCCGGTGGCCACGATCAGAGCATCGCAGCTATAGGTGGCGCCGCCATCACCCCAGAGCCGGAACGGGCGCTGTGACAGATCGACCTTCGAGATATGGTCGGAAACCATCTTGGTGCCCATGTGTTCGGCCTGGGCGCGCATTTGCTCCATCAGCCACGGCCCCTGAACCACGTCGGCAAAACCCGGATAGTTCTCGACATCGGTGGTGATCATCAGCTGGCCGCCAGGCTGGAAGCCCGAGATCATCACCGGTTCAAGCAGCGCGCGGGCCGCATAGATCGCGGCGGTATAGCCGGCGGGGCCCGAGCCGATGATCATTACGCGGGCATGGGTATGAGCCATGGTTTCGGTCCTTTTCGCGCAGCGTGGCGCTGCGTCCTCGTTCCGTCAGATACGGTCTCGTGCGGCGGACGCAAGCCCAGGCCCGCTCATGCTCACGCGAGGCCGAGTTCGGMGCGGTGCCGCAACCAGGCCTGTCGCACCGCTTCCGCGATGACGCCGGTGGAGTCTATGGGGTCATAGCGGGTGCCATCAAGCCGTCCCTCGAAATGATGCACAACGCCTTGCCGCTTCAGCGCCTCGAGGAAGCGAGCGAATTTGCTGTGGCCGCCATGCGGCTCGAAGACGAGGAGGGGCGCGCCGGTGGCTGCAGCCTCGCCGACGATATTGGTCGAGTCGGCGGTGACGACCACGGTATCGGCATTGGCGAGCAGCGGCACATAGGGATTGGCGCCCGTGCCATCCCACCACCAGCCGCCATGGCGCGCGAAGACCTCGGCAATGGCCTTGTCGAGCGCATCCGGCGTACGTCGAGAGCGCGAGCCCATCAGCGCCACGCCCGAGCCCGCGAGCGCATCGAGTGCGTCCGCGAAACGGACGATGTCATCGGGCTGGAAGCTATGATGCCGGCTGTCGCCGCCGACCATGACCGCAGCGCGCGGTCGGGGCAGGGCGGCGATGGCCGGCGGCGGGCTCTGCCTGGCCTGAGCGAGCTGGCCCGGGGAAAGCCGGTGCGGCGATGTCACGGTGACGAGCACGTTTGGGCCACGCAGGCGATCATGCTCGGAGACCCAGATCAGATCGGCTGCTCCGGCTCCGATCCTCGGATCCTTGAGAAAGACGGTGAAGGTCCTGCCCTTCGAGGCCTTCTTGACCGCACGCAAATAGGCGGCGGCACGCCGGCCCGAAGCGACGACGATATCGGGGAAAGGCGGGCGGATCGGGCTTTGAGGTCTGTGGGAGGCCTCGCGAGGATCAATCGGCCCGCGCGGCATCAGCCAGCTCCAGGGGCGACCGGGGGCGATGTGCCGGATCTCTGGGGTGATGCCGAGCCGTTCGGCGACGCCAAGGCACTGTATCTCGTCGCCAGCCTTGCCGTCGGTGAGGACCCAGATCGTCGGGATCGGTTCAACTGGCAAGAGCAGGCTCCGCGGCAGTGGTTGGGATGCCTTGTATCGCGTGGGAGCTGCGTCTACACCAGCGCGACTTTGCTCTGGGGATCTGTGTGCGTTCCAAACTCGACGAAATCGATCTGCGTATCCTGCGCGAATTACAGGCCGACGGGCGCATGACCAATGTCGAGTTGGCGAGCCGGGTCGGCATCTCGCCGCCGCCCTGCCTCCGGCGTGTCCGGGCACTCGAGGAAGCGGGGTTGATCACCGGCTATCGGGCGCAACTCGATGAGCGCAAGCTCGGGATCGAGGTCGTCTGCTTTGCCTTCGTGCATCTCGCCAGCCAGGCCGAGGCCGATCTCGCGATATTCCAGGAGCGCATCCGCAAGTGGGGTGCCGTGCGCGAATGCTGGACGCTCTCGGGCGACATCGATTTCATCCTGAAATGCGTGGCGCCTGACTTGAAGGCCTTTCAGGACTTCGTCGGAGAGCTGACTGCGCTGCCGAATGTCCGCAATGTGCGCACGGCGCTGGCGCTCGACCGCGTCAAGGACGAGCCGATCGTACCGTTCGGCTAGAGCATGCTGCGAAAAAGCGGCAACGGTTTTTCGCATCAAGCATGCTGTAAACTATGAGAAACGATCATGTTTTCTGCGTTTGGACGATTTCGTCCAAACGCAGCGTGATCTAGCGGGGGCCGGATGCAGATCGCGATCCGCAAGGCGGGCATCGAGCACCTGCCGTCCATCCTGGCGCTCTATGCGCAATTGAATCGCGATGACCCGCGTCCGAATGCCGAAATGGCAGCCGAGACCTGGCATAGGATCCTGGGCAGCGACCTGATCACGGTTCACATCGCCGAATTGGGCGGAGCTGCCATCGCAAGTTGCGTGATCGTGGTCGTGCCGAATCTCACCAGGAACCTCAGCCCCTTTGCCCTGATCGAGAATGTTGTCGCGGACGCGCGGTTTCGAGGCCAGGGGCTTGGAAAGCGGGTCATCGGCGCCGCTGTCGAGCAGGCCTGGACGGCGGGATGCTACAAGGTCATGCTGCAGACGGGGCGAAAGGACGAAGCGGTGCTCGGTTTCTACGAGGCCTGCGGGTTCTCGCGCAGCAAGACCGCCTTCGAGATCAGGCGGCCCGCGGCTCATCCGCCGATATAGCGTCTGATCCAGGCGGCGTTGGTCCGGACCAAGGCCGCGAGCCGGCGCTTGTCGAAGCCGGGCTCGAACCAGGCGCCTCCGGATGAGGCTGATGAAGACGAAACGATCGGGTAGCTTGCGATAACCCGTCCGTCGGCAGCGATCAGCCGGGCTTCGGATTCCATTCCGTCCACAGTGCCGCCGGTTTCCTCCGCGTCGCCGCCCGAATAGCTCGGCATGTTGATGCGAAGCACCGAGACGACAAGTGTCGAGCCCGCGCGGCCGCTGCCGGCAAGTTCGCGTTCCAGCTCTGCCTTCACAAGGGCGGCGTTGGGACCCCAGCCCTGTTGAACAAGGTGGGAAACATCGACGCGCACGCCGCCTGCGGCCGCCTGGACCGGGACAGCGAACGACGCAGAGGCAGTGCCGCCGAGTGCGGCGGCCAATACGGCGCGACGATTCAGCATGGCTCTCTCCTGTCGGACAAAGACATCGTATTGCGTTCCGCGGGGGCGCAACTGAAGCAATGGACTACGCCGCCACCGAGTGCGGCGCCATAGGCGACAACGGCAATCCCGGCCTTGTGAACGGGATCAGCCGGCGACGTAACGCCGGATCCAGGCGACGTTGTTCTGGATCAGGCTGACGATGCGGCGCTGATCGATATCCTGGAGATACCAGGGACCGGAATTGCTGGCGGAAATGGTCGAGAGCACCGGATAGGACGCAAGCACGCGATTGCCTGCGCCGATAAGGACCGCCTCACTGTCGAGATTGTCGTTGTTCTGGCCGCCGCCACCGCCCCAACGGCCGCCGCCATTGCCAGCGTAACTCGTCAGGTAAATGCCGCGGACCTTGACGACGAGAACCGGCCCGCCGCGTTGGATGGCGCCGGCAAAGGCGGTCCGAAGTTCCCGTTCCATGCCGGCTTTGATCGTGCCGGCATTGGGCCCCCAGCCTTGCTCGACGAGGCGGGAGACATCGACATGGATGCCGCCGATCGGACCTTGCGCCTGGGCAAGCGCCGATGTGGCTCCAAGCGGCGACGACGCGAGCGCCGTGGCCGCCAATGATGACATGAGAAACGCGCGACGGGTGGTCATGACTGTATCTCCCGATGCCAATGCATCACCGACGAGATAATCGTCCGGGGGCATCAATTCTATGCCCCCGGAAGCCTCAGCGGAAGCTGACGCTCACGACTTCGTAGGACTTGCCGCCGCCCGGCGTATTGACCTGCACGGAATCGCCGACCTTCTTGCCGATCAGGGCGCGCGCGATCGGCGAGCCGATCGAGACCTTGCCGGAACGGACGTCGGATTCCGGCTCGCCGACGATCTGATAGATCTTGGCTTCCTCGGTGTCGTCGTCGATCAGATGGACGGTCGCGCCGAATTTGATCGTGTCGCCGCCGAGCTTGGTGACATCGATGATGTCCGCCCGCCCAATCAGCGATTCCAGCTCCAGGATCCGACCCTCATTGAGGGACTGTGCCTCCTTGGCCGCATGATACTCGGCATTCTCGGAGAGATCGCCAAGTGCGCGCGCTTCCGAGATCGCAGCGATGATGCGTTGACGTTCGACCTGCTGGCGTTGCTTCAGCTCGACCTCGAGGGCGGCAAATCCGCCCACCGTCATAGGAACCTTATCCATCTTCTCGTCCCAATTCCGAAAGCCAGAACCCGCCGGCCGCGTCCCCCGCGGCCTGCGTTCAGCTTCCGATCGTTTTCAGAACTGCTTCGGCCGCGCGGCCGTTCAGGCGGCGCGGACGAAGTAGGATTGCAGCGATCGTACTTCGAGATCGCCGCTGCAATAGGCCTTGATGCCCTCGGCAGCCGCGATCGCTCCGGCCAAGGTGGTATAATAGGGCACCTTGTGCAAGAGGGCCGTGCGGCGCAGCGAGCGTGAATCCGCGAGTGCCTGTGGGCCGTCCGTCGTGTTGAAGACGAGCTGGATCTCGCCGTTCTTGATCGCGTCGACGACGTGCGGCCGGCCTTCCAGAACCTTGTTGATCTTGGCGGCCGGAATGCCTTCCTCCTGCAGCAGGCGCAGCGTTCCACCGGTGGCAAGGATGCGGAAGCCGAGATCGGACAGGATGCGCATCGAGGGCACGATGCGCGGCTTGTCCGCGTCGCGCACCGAGACGAACACAGTCCCCTTGATCGGCACCTTGGAGCCTGCACCGAGCTGGCTCTTGGCGAAGGCGATGTCGAAGGAGCGGTCGAGGCCGATGACCTCGCCGGTCGAGCGCATTTCCGGACCGAGCAGCACGTCGACGCCGGGGAAGCGCGCGAAGGGGAAGACCGCTTCCTTGACGCCGACATGGGTCAGAGCAGCGGGCTTCAGTCCGAAGCTCGCGAGGCTCTCGCCGGCCATGATGCGCGCTGCGATCTTGGCGATCGGTTCGCCGATGACCTTGGCGACGAAGGGCACCGTGCGCGAGGCGCGCGGGTTGACCTCGAGGACATAGATGACGCCATCCTTGATGGCGTATTGCACGTTCATCAGTCCGCCGACGTCGAGCGCCAGCGCCATGGCCTTGGTCTGGCGCTCGAGCTCCGCGATGGTCGCCAGCGAGAGCGAACGGGGCGGAAGCGAGCAGGCCGAATCGCCCGAGTGGATACCTGCCTCCTCGATATGCTCCATGATGCCGGCGATGAAGGCGTCCTTGCCGTCGCTGAGGCAGTCGACATCGACCTCGATCGCGTCCGAGAGGTAGCGGTCGAACAGAAGCGGGTTCTTGCCGAGCACCGTGTTGATCTGGCCGGTCTTGTCGTTCGGGTATTTCGCCTTCACCTCGGACGGGATCAGGCTCGGAAGCGTGCCGAGCAGGTAGTCCTCGAACTGTGGCTCGTCGCGGATGATCGCCATCGCACGGCCGCCGAGCACATAGGACGGACGCACGACGAAGGGCAGGCCGAGCTCGGCCGCGATCATGCGCGCCTGTTCGACGGAATAGGCGATGCCGTTCTTGGGCTGCTTCAGATGCAGCTTGTCGAGCAGGCGCTTGAAGCGGTCGCGGTCCTCGGCGAGGTCGATCATGTCGGGCGAGGTGCCCAGGATCGGGATGCCGGCCTCTTCGAGCGCATTCGCCAGCTTCAACGGGGTCTGGCCGCCGAACTGGACGATGACGCCATGCAGCGTGCCGCTACGCTTCTCGGTCTCGAGGATCTCGAGCACGTCCTCGGCCGTCAACGGCTCGAAATAGAGCCGGTCGGAGGTGTCGTAGTCGGTCGAAACCGTCTCCGGGTTGCAGTTGACCATGATGGTCTCATAGCCGGCATCGCGCAGCGCGTAGCAGGCATGGCAGCAGCAATAGTCGAACTCGATGCCCTGGCCGATGCGGTTCGGGCCGCCGCCGAGGATCACCACCTTCTTGCGGTCGGACGGGTTGGCCTCGTCAGCCGGCATGCCGGCGAAGGGCATGGCATAGGTCGAGTACATATAGGCGGTCGGCGAGGCGAACTCGGCGGCGCAGGTGTCGATCCGCTTGAAGACCGGCCGCACTTCGAGTGCATGCCGGCGCTGGGTCACCTCGGCCTCGGTCAGGTTCGCGAGCGCAGCGAGGCGCTTGTCCGAGAAGCCCATCGCCTTGATCTGGCGGAAGGCGCCGGGCGTCGTCGGCAGGCCGTGCTTGCGCACCTTGTCCTCGGTCTCGACCAGTCCACGCATCTGCTCGAGGAACCAGGGATCGATCTTGCAGCTTTCGTGGATCTGCTCGTCGGTGAAGCCGAAGCGCATCGCCTGGGCCACCTGCAGCAGGCGGTCGGGTGTCGGCGAGGAGAGGGCGGCCTTGATCGCGTTCTTGTCGTCGCCCTGGCCCAGACCCTCGATCTCGATCTCATCGAGGCCGTCGAGTCCGGTCTCCAGCGAGCGCAGCGCCTTCTGCAGCGATTCCTGGAAGGTGCGGCCGATCGCCATCGCTTCGCCGACCGACTTCATCGCGGTCGTCAGGGTCGGCTCGGCGCCGGGGAATTTCTCGAAGGCGAAACGCGGGATCTTGGTGACGACATAGTCGATCGTCGGCTCGAACGAGGCCGGGGTCGCGCCGCCGGTGATGTCGTTCTCGATTTCGTCGAGCGTGTAACCGACGGCAAGGCGCGCGGCGACCTTGGCGATCGGGAAGCCGGTGGCCTTCGATGCCAGCGCCGAGGAGCGCGAGACGCGCGGGTTCATCTCGATGACGATCATCCGGCCAGTGGCAGGATCGACCGCGAACTGCACGTTCGAGCCACCGGTCTCGACGCCGATCTCGCGCAGCACCGCCAGCGAGGCGTCGCGCATGATCTGATATTCCTTGTCGGTCAGCGTGAGCGCCGGGGCGATGGTGATCGAATCACCGGTATGGACGCCCATCGGATCGATGTTCTCGATCGAGCAGACGATGATGCAGTTGTCCGCCTTGTCGCGGACGACCTCCATCTCGTACTCCTTCCAGCCGAGCACGCTCTCTTCGATCAGCACTTCGCTGGTCGGCGAAGCGTCCATGCCGCGCTCGCAGATCTCGATGAATTCGCCCTTGTTGTAGGCGATGCCGCCGCCTGTTCCGCCCATGGTGAAGGAGGGGCGGATGATTGCCGGCAGACCGATGTCGTCAAGCGCCTCGAGGGCCTGGCCGAGCGTCCTGACATGGTGCGAGCGCGGTGTATCGAGGCCGATCTTGGTCATCGCCTCGCGAAACAGCTCGCGGTCTTCGGCCTTGTCGATGGCTTCGGCGGTGGCGCCGATCATCTCGATATCGAATTTCTCGAGCACGCCCATCTTCTTGAGCGAAAGCGCGCAGTTCAGCGCCGTCTGGCCGCCCATGGTCGGCAGCAGCGCAAAACCGCCGGGCAGCACGTTGCGCTCCTTCTCGATGATCTTGGCGACGATCTCGGGCGTGATCGGCTCGACATAGGTGGCATCCGCGAGGTCCGGATCCGTCATGATCGTGGCCGGATTCGAATTGACCAGGACGATGCGGTAGCCCTCGGCCTTCAGTGTCTTGCAGGCTTGGGTTCCGGAATAGTCGAACTCGCAGGCCTGGCCGATGATGATCGGGCCGGCGCCGATGATGAGGATCGTCTTGATGTCTGTGCGCTTGGGCATGGGTCCGGCCAGTGCTTTTGCGGGCGCGCGCCGGACGGATCCCCGTCCGCGAGGGAAGGGGAGTCAGCGAGCGCCTGAATGAATGCTAGGCGCTCGCTATAGAGGGAGGTTGCCGCGGAAGGAAGGGAAAAGCGCGCTTACCCCTCTTCAACGCACAGACGTCGCTACGGGGGCCCTGCCGATTTCCAGTTCGCGACGCGCGGTCCGGCGTCGCCGGATGGAGATCCAAAGCAGGGTAAGTGCACCGATCTCGCACATCGCGCCGACGAAACCGAGTTGCCATGAGGCGCCGTGGCGCAGGGTCTGCTGGCCCAATGCCGAGCCGGCGGCGATGCCGATATAGAGCGCCGATGCAT
>NZ_JBFTZN010000160.1:0-13248 GCF_056406775.1 Allobosea sp. P1_A7 | reverse complement strand
CATCAAGACCGACGAACAGCTCCATGGCAGGCCTCCTGACCGGTTGGATCGATGGAGCCTGACCGGAAGACCGCTCTCCGTCATCCCGTATCAACGGGCGGCCGGAGCCCCAACAACCCGATCTTTTTGATTCCAACACCACCCCCAGGGTCGCCCTTACCGGCGGCCCTTTTCTTTTGGAGCACAGACATGACGCGTCGCATCAGCGATGAAGGCCTGGCGCTGGTCAAGCGCTGGGAAGGATGCCGGCTGACCGCCTATCGGGACATCGCCGGCGTCCTGACGATCGGCTACGGCTCGACGGGCGTCCATGTCCGGCCGGGCCTGAAGATCAGCGAGGGGGCGCTCGCCCGCTCGACGCTGCTGAAGACGCTGAATGCCGGCCAAGTCGCGGCCGTGCCGGGCGAGCTGATGAAATGGGTCCATGCCGGCGGGCGAAGGCTGGACGGCCTGATCAACCGGCGCTCGGCCGAGGCCGGCCTGTGGGCGCGCGGCTCGCATGTCTCCAGCAATACGGTTGCGGCGCGCCCCGCAAAACCCCCGGTCGTGACTGTAGACAATGCCATCAAGGTCGCGACGCCGCTCTCTGGCCTGCTCCAGTCCTTCACCAGCGGGCCGGCGCAGCTCGTGCTTGCGCTCGCCTTCGTGTGCGGGGGCGCCTTCCTGCTCTGGCGCTGGCATCGCGCACAGCAGGAGGCGGCGGCGTGAGCGTCCTCTCCGCACTCTGGAGCCGCTTTGCCGGGCCATCGCCGCGCTTGGCGCGCTGCTCGCAATCCTGATCGGAGCCTACGCCAAGGGCCGGCGCGAGGGGAAAGCGACCCATCAGGCCGAGCAGGAGCGCGCTCGCCGAAAAGCCATCACTGACAAAGGGAAGCGTGACGATGAGATCGACAGTCTTGGCCCTGCTGCTCTCGAGCAGCGCCTTCATCGCTGGCTGCGCCGGGATGGCCGGTAATTTCTGCGACACCGCCCGCCCGTTCCGCCCCTCGGCCCATGCCGCGGCGGCGATGAGCGATCGCGAGAAGGCGGATGTCGTGAAGCATAACGAGCATGGCGAAAGGCAATGCGGATGGACGCCGTGAAACCCCGTCTCGATCTCGGCCTCGGCAACATCCTCTCGATCGGGATGACGGTCGTCTCGCTGGTGGCGGTCATCGTCACAGTCAGCCTGTCCTATGGCCAGTTGCGGGCCAAGGACGATGTCCACGACATGCGGATCGCCATCGTCGAGGCGCAGCTCGCCAAGCGCGAGAGCGCGGAGCAGGCGGCGAATAACCGCCTGTCGACGATCGAGGGCGATATCCGCGTGATCCGCCAGATCCTCGAAGGGGTGCGCCCGCCGCCGCGATAGGGGCAACAGCCATCAGCCCCATTCATTTCGCCCGCCGGTCCCGTCATGGGGCCGGCGGGCACATTTTTGCGTTTGGTGCGTGAATCCAGGCCCGCCGGCGGCGCCGGCAAGGGCAGGGGCGAAGCAGACTACGCTCCGCCGAGAGACGCTCGCCTATCCCAGCGCCTTCCGGGCGACGAACAGCCCGATCTGCTTCTCGGCTTCGAGCACGCCGTTCCCCCGTGCGAAGGCGGCCTCGATCGCGTCGCGAAACCGGCCGAGCTCCGCCTCCGTCGCCCTGTCTCCCGGCGGATACGAGGTCAGCGCCAAAAAGACGTCCTCCGGATCGGTGATCCGCAGCCGCGCCGGCTGCCCGGCAAAGCTCACCTCGCCAAAGCGCGCGCGCAGCAATTCTTCGGCGGTCTCAAAGCCGAAACTTGCCCCGGACGGATCGACCGGGTCGCTGCCGAACACCGTGGTGAGTTCGTAGAGCGCCCGCAGATTGCCGATATCGTTGGTCGTGACCGCGAGACAGCCGCCGGGCTTCAGGACGCGCGCCATCTCGGCGATGGCCGCAGCGGGATCGGGCAGATGGTAGAGCATATGCATCGCGATGACGGCATCGAACGATGCATCCGCGAAGGGCAGCGCTGTGGCGTCGGCCGCTTCTCCGCGGACCGATCCGAGCGACAGGTCCTGGCAGCGCCCGACCGCCTCCTCGACCATACCGGGCGACAGATCGGCGAGCGTCAGGTTGATCGGTTGCGGCAGCTCGTCCACTGCGCCGGCCCAGAACCAGCCCGGGCCGCAGCCGATATCGAGGACATGGTCGCCGCGGCGCAGCGGCAATTGCCCGGCCACCCATGGAAACCAGCCCGTCTCGGAGATGCTGTACTGGCTGTGGAGCCGGGCCCGCGCCGCAAGCTTGCGGGTATCCCGGTATTGCTCGGCATTGTCCGTGATGATCGCTGTCATGCGGCGTTCCCGATCCCTCGCGTGATCTGCGTGTCCAGCGCGAGCATAGGCAGCGCCGGCAACGGCCGCTACGGGGCGAAGCCCCTCGGTTTGGGGCGCAGCAGTATTGGATCCGCCTCCCGCCACGCAAGCGCCGCTCGGAACGCTCCCTGGACCTGCGCCAAGGCCCAGGCGCCGGCGCTCACGGCGTGATCGCCACCTTCAGCACGCCGTCGCGCTGGTGGCCGAAGTGATCATAGGCGGCTTCGATCTCGTCGAGCGTGAAGCGATGGGTCACGAGCGGCTTGAGATCGACACGGCCCGAGGCGACGACGCTCATCAGGCGGCGCATCCGCTCCTTCCCGCCCGGGCAGAGCGTCGAGACGATGCTGAGATCGCCGAGGCCCGCCGCGAAGGCGTCGAGCGGGATGGCGAGATCGCCGGAATAGACGTCCCGCCCGGTCGCAGGACGCGCATCGCGGCCTCGAAGGTCTGCTGCGTGCCGAGCGCCTCGATCGCGACGTCGACGCCACGTCCGTCCGTCAGTGTCATGATCTGCTCGACCGGGTCGCCCGCCTTGAAGTCGACCACATGATCGGCGCCGAGCGCTCGCGCCACCGCGATCCGGGCCGCAACCGTGTCGACGCCGATAATCGTGCTCGCGCCCATCARCCTGGCGCCGGCGACAGCGCACAGACCGATCGGGCCGAGCGCGAAGACGGCCACGGTATCGCCGATCCTGACGCCGCCGCGCTCCGCCCCCGAGAAACCCGTCGACATGATGTCGGGGCACATCAGAACCTGCTCGTCGGTCAATGCGTCGGGGACGGGCGCAAGATTGGCGATGGCGTCCCTGACGAGCACGTATTCCGCCTGACAGCCATCGATGGTGTTGCCGAATTTCCAGCCGCCCGCGGCCTTGAAGCCGTGGCGCGCTCCCGGCCCGTCCTGCGCGCCGCAACCRCAGAGGCATGCATAGCTGTGTCCGCTGGGGTGATGGCGCCGGCAATCACGCGCTGCCCCTCGGAATAGCCCTCGACGCCGGATCCGAGCTTCTCGATGACGCCGACCGGTTCATGACCGACGATCAGGCCCTTCTCGACCGGATACTCGCCTTTCAGGATATGGATATCGGTGCCGCAGATGGTCGTGGTCGTGATCCTGACGAGCGCGTCGGTCGGTCCCACATCGGGAATCGCCTTGTCCTCGAGGACGATCCGGTTCTTCCCAACGAACACGGCAGCCTTCATCTTGGCCATGGCTCGGCTCCTTCCATCATCCGCAGGACAGAGGGGCAGAGGTCGGATCGGCGACGATGCTCGCTCTGCCGTCGGCCTTTCCGGCCAATGCCCTGGAGATAACCTTTACCAGCTCACCTTGATCCCGAGCCGGCCGTCATAGGCGTGGGAGCGCCCGTCGAAACCGATCGAGTAGCCGGCGGTGGCGTAGAGTGCGGTGTTACGGGTGAGCTGTGCATCGATGCCGGCCTTCAGCTCGGCCCAGGCGCCGCCGAGATCGGAGCGGAAGGGAATGAAGCCGGTCGCCGAGGAGAACGAGGTTTTGGGATTGCCCAGAAACTCGTTCCACAGGCTGGCTTTCAGCCAGGCGGTCATCAGGCGCGGCCTGGCGCCGGGCGTCGCCTCCTCAAGCGTCCAGCTTTTCGCAAGGCGCGCGCCGATGCGCCCGGCCAGCGACTCCGCATCGGAGAAGCGCACCAGCGCCGCGGTGTCCAAAGCCGAGCCGCCTGCCACCGTCTGGTAGACGACCTGCGCCTGCGGTTCGAGGATGAAGCCGTTGCCGAGCTGGAGGGGATAGCCGCCCTCGAGCGAGGCGGCGAAGCCGAACGTGTCGCGGTTGAGCACGAAGCCGCGCTTGGAATCGGCCTTGGCATCATACCAGGTGCCCTGGAGGACGCCGTCGAGATACCAGCCCGAGGGCCCGAAATGCGTCCAGTAGGCGCCGAGCGAATAGGCGTCGCTGCTATTGGTTCCGGCCTTGATGCCGTTGAAATGCGTGACGTCGCCTTCGATCCGGCCGATCGCGCCATAGATGCCGGCATGGTCTCTGCTGCCGTCGGCATTGACGCCGCGATAAAGGTCGAGGCCGGCCTGGAAGGCATAAAGGTCATAGTCGTAGTTCGGGCCGTTGCGAAAGATGCCCCAGGGGCCGCCGTCCTGATTGCCGTGCTGGCCGATGATCCGGCCCCAGCCGGCGGAGGCATAGGAGCGGCCGGGCGCCGTGGCGCTCGCCGGCAACTGCACCACGGTCGTGCAGCGAAAATTCTTCTCGGGGTTCTTGCACCAGATCGTGCGCTCTTCGGTCACTGCCGGCGCCTCCAGCGGGCGCAATTCGCCGACCCGCTCATGCAGGCTGTCGATCAGGGTGCGGCCATAGATCAGCTGCATCGCGGGCAGGGCGGCATAGAGCGAGGTCTCCTGCCGGAAATTCGGCACGGGGTCCTCCGGCCCCGGGTTGATACGCGAGCGCAGGTACCAGTTGTCGGGGCCCGAGGCATCGACGCTGCTGCGGAAGAGCAGGTATTCATAGGGGCCGGCGACGACGGGCCGCCCCAGCGTGAAGGCGCCAGTTGCGGTCGTGCCGCCATTGATCGCGTCGACGACCAGGATGCCGTTGCTGCGCGTCAGGTCGCCGGCGCCGGTCGTGTTGGCGATCAGCAGCGGCGATGAACCCGTGGCGCGGCCGCCATCGATGATCAGGCGGTCGGAGGGGGCGCTGTCATTGCCGAGGAAGGTGTTCAGGCCGAGCTGGCCGCCTTCGCCGAGATAGTTCACCACCGTCAGCGTCTTGTAGCTCGCAAGCAGCGCCGKGTCGCCGCCGGGCGGGGTGTACTGGATCAGGCTCGGGTCATTGACGAGATTGGTCAGGTTCGAATTGCCGGTCATGATCCAGGTGCTGTCGACCAGGGTCACGTTCGAGACGCTGCCGGGCGCGGTGAAGGCCGAGCCGGTGACGGTCGAGCGCGTCACCGTGACGTTGGCGAGGCCCGGCACCACCGGGAGCGCGGTCGGCGGCGGCAACCCGGGCAGGGCGCCGGGAAGCGGCAGGTCGGGATCAGGATCCGGCAGGTCGGGAACGCCGCCGAGCGGAGGGAGCTGGGTCAGCGGCGGGAACGCGAGGCTGCTGCCGACGCGCAGCCACTCGCCGCTGCCACCCGCGGTCGAGCCGGTCAGGCTGACATTGCCGTTGCCGGCAACACCGATCGTCGGGCCGCTGACATTCGTCAGCGCGCTGTCGGTGAACTGCGCGTTCGAGACGGCTCCGGGCGCACCGATGACGAAGAGCGCCGCCGATTGCGCCCCCGTCGCCGTCACACTCGCCTGGTTGCCGATGATCAGGCCGCCGGCTTCTGCGACGGAGCCATGCGCGGTCGCGCCCGTCGCCAGCACCGAGGTCTGGTTCATCGTCACCGAGGTCGGATTGTCGCGCGAGAGCGCGCCATGCGAGCCTTCGCCGACCGTGAGCACGGTCGTGCGGTTGGCGATCACCGCCGCTTCGCCACGCCCGATGATCGGCCGCGTGCCGTAATCGCCGAGCACGGCGCGCAGGCCAACCGCGTTGTTGCCTCTGGTGGTGATCGCCGCATCGTTCACGGTGGCGGTTGCCTTCGGCGCGGAGATATCGTTGCGCGACTGCGCGGTGACGCCATGGGCCAGGTTGCCGGAGGTCTCCAGGACAAGGTTGCTCGCGGTCAGGTTCGCGACGAATTCCGCCCCGGTCTGCTCGGTAACCGAGAACAGGCCGATGCCGCTGATGCCGCTGGTGGTGATCCGGTTGTTGGAGATCGTCACGGTGCCGCCGTCATCGGCGACGACGCCCATGGCGACCAGGCCCGATGTCGTCACGCTGGTCCCGGTCGCGGTCAGCACGCCACCCGGGTTGCGGCCGACGAGGCCATGCGGGCGCGCGCCTGCCCTAACCTCGCCGCCAGTCGTCTCGACGCTGCCGCCATTCAGGGTGATGTGGCCGTTGAGATCGGCAATCACACCCATGGCATTGTCATTGCCCGAGGTCCGGACGGCGACATTGGTTGCCGTCACCGTGCCGCCCCCGGCCGCCGTGATGCCGGGGCTGTCGCGTCCGTTCGTCGAGGAGGAGCCGCCGGTCATGGTCGCGGTCGCGCCATTGATCACCCGCAGCCCGTAGCTGATCACGGCGGCGCCGCCCGTGCCCTGGATCTGCGTGTTGGTCAGCGTGATGGCAGAGCCGGCATCCTGGACCAGCACGGCGTTCGGGCCGGCGGAACTCAGCGAACTGTTGCTGAAACTGCCGGTGCCGCCGGTGAAGAGGAAAACCGCGTTGGCGCGGGTTCCTGCCGCCGTGACGGTCGTGCCGGAGACGGTGGCCTGCGATCCCGCGCCCTCGACCGAGATGCCGGTGCCGCGCTGGCCTGTCGTGGTGATCGTGCTGTTCACCACCTGGGCCGAGCCTCCGGAGAGTACGCGTATGGCTGACGCGGGATCAGTGTCTGCGCTGGAGGTGCCGCTCGTGGTGAGCGTGCTGCCGGCGAGCGAAATCGAGCCGCCGATCTCGGCCCGGGCGGCGCTCGCAAATGCGCCGGTCGTGGACAGCGTAATACCGGTCCCGATGATCGTGCTCCCCGCGCCGGTGGAGAGCAGGGCATGACTGCCGATGTTTCCGGCAACGATCTGAGCGCCGCTGGTGGTGACCTGGGTCGTGTCGGCCAGGACTATCGTGCCGCCGCCTTGCGCGAGCACGCCGAACGAGCCCCGGGAGGCCGTGCTGACGGTGCCGCCGACGAGGTCGATCCGGCTCCCGGTGCCTGTGGCAACCACCGCGTGGTTGGAACTGCCGTTGCCTCCGCCAAGCGTTGCAACATTGGCGGCGAGCGCAAAGACAGTTCCGCCGCCGCTGGCAAGGATCGCGAGATTGTCGGTGACCGCGACCGCCCCGGTGCCGAGCGTTATGTTCGCGCCGTTCGCAGAGATATGGCTTCCCGCGCCGGATGAGACGAGCCCGCGCTGGCCGGTGGCGGCCTGTACGGTCGCCAGGGTGCTGCCATCGAAGTTGATCACGCCGCCATCGACGGCTTCGGCGCCGCTATAGTTTCTCGGGGCCGCACCCGGTCCGAGATTGATCGTCACGCTGTTTGCACTGATCTGCCCACCGGGATTTGTCGCCCGCAGTCCTGGCGTCGCGGCCGAAATCACCGTGATCGTCGAGCCCAATGGCACGACACAACTCGTGCCGTTCACCGCGACCGGCCCAGGCGGGCAGGCTTGTGCCTGGGCCGCGCCAGCCCCGAGCAAGGGCAGCCCGCAGCTACCGAGGAGCAGGCGCGCGCCCCAGGGCCAGGATTGGGAAAGCCTCGCTTTGCGTGCCGCCATCGCCCCCTCCCGTCACCGCGGCCGTTCGACGGCCGCCTCATTGCGCCCGGTTTCGGGCGCGGCAGGACTCAGATCAGTGGTCGAATCGGTTCGGGCCTGGAGAAGGCCGTGAAGGCCCGCAGCCATGCCGCTTTGCGTCCCGAGACGCGGTATCAAAGGGAAAAGATGCTGCCGCCTCGCGGCAGGAGGCCATCGCAGTCGTCGTCGCCATCCACACCCTCCGCCAGGGACCGTGAATACAGACGTCAGGCGCTGCTTGGCGCCACCGCGTCATATTTCGCCCGATTCGATGTTCCTGTCGAGGTTCTGTGGCTAAGTTTCTGAATTCGATGACGATCGTGTCTAAAAAATTACAAGCAAAGCGCTCAAAATTTACCCGATGACTTCACGCAAATCTGCCGATACTGGCTGAAGCGCTCCACGTCCAAGATGTCGAAGCCGGGCCGCTTCCGGGATCTTTGCCGCAGCACGCACGCGCGCCGCGCTGGCATGGATTGCGTGCGTTCTGCTGGCGCGCGAGCGTCCGACGCGGCATTGCTTCTCCCCAAGACGGCCTCTCCGAAACGGCCCTTCACCTGAGGACCCTGATGACCATCGCTCAGACATTCGACCAGWGGATCGACCGCCGCGGCACGCATTGCGCGAAATGGGACACGATGGAGACCCATTACGGGGTTTCACCGTCCGGTGGGCTGGCCATGTGGGTGGCCGACATGGATTTCCGGCCGCCGGCCTGCGTGCAAGCTGCGGTCGAGGCCATGGCGGCGCACGGCATCTACGGCTATTTCGGCGATGAGCGGGCGAGCAACGACGCCATCCGCTGGTGGATGAAGGCGCGYCATGGCTGGGAAGTCGATGAGAAGGCGATCTTCACCACGCATGGGCTGGTGAACGGCACGGCGCTCTGCGTCGATGCCTATACCAAGCCGGGCGAGGGCGTCATCGTGATGACCCCGGTCTACCACGCCTTCGCCCGCATCATTAAGGCGGCGGGCCGGCAGGTCGTCGAATGCAAGCTCGTGAACGAGGGCGGTCGCTACCTCCTCGATATCGCCGGCTGGGATGCGCAGATGACCGGCAACGAGCGCATGCTGCTG
The DNA here is from genome assembly GCF_056406775.1 of Allobosea sp. P1_A7. Taxonomy (NCBI): domain Bacteria; kingdom Pseudomonadati; phylum Pseudomonadota; class Alphaproteobacteria; order Hyphomicrobiales; family Alloboseaceae; genus Allobosea; species Allobosea sp. P1_A7. The sequence continues at coordinate 4,501 of NZ_JBFTZN010000160.1, read as the reverse complement.
CTCTGCTCGCCGCATAATCCCGGCGGGCGCGTCTGGACCCGCGACGAGCTCCGCGAGATCGCGCAGTTCTGCGTGCGTCACGACCTGATCCTGGTCTCCGACGAAATCCACCATGATCTGGTCATGCCCGGCCACAAGCACATCGCCATGCCCGTGGCGGCGCCCGAGATCATCGACCGCCTGGTGATGATGACGGCGACGACCAAGACCTTCAACATCGCCGGCTGCCATTCCGGCAATGTCATCATCCCCGATGAGGCGCTGCGGGCTCCGTTCCGGGCGCGGATGAACGCGCTCGGCATCTCGCCGAACTCGTTTGGCATGGCGATGGCGACCGCCGCCTACAGCCCCGAGGGAGCGGCCTGGGTCGACGAGCTCGTCGCCTATCTCGACGGCAATCGCCGGCTCTTCGACGAGGGCGTCGACAGCATTCCCGGCCTGCGCTCGATGCCGCTGGAGGCGACTTATCTCGCCTGGGTCGATTTCTCCGGCACCGGCATGGAGTCGAAGGAGTTCATCGCAAGGGTCGAGAAACAGGCGAAGATCGCAGCCAGCCATGGCGCGACCTTCGGCTCCGGCGGCGATAATTTCCTGCGCTTCAACCTGGCGACGCAGCGCGCCAATGTCGCCGAGGCCGTCTCGCGCCTGAAGGATGCCTTCGCCGACATGCAGTAGGAGCGGCCTTCCACCGCCTCCCGATGAATGACGTCGCGATGTCCCGGCCGGTCATCGCGGCGCAGCCGCGCTGGTCGTCCTGCGGGCCGGGGCGGTGGGGTTGCGCCAGTCGCGCTTTGAAAGCCGCAACGTCCGGTCCATGGTCCGCCTCGCGTTGGGGAACGTCCGGGCGCGCATTCCCATTCCGGGGCGGAGGAATAATCGATGAAGCAATGTTCTTTGGCGGGGCTGGTGGTGTCCATCGGCCTGGCGCTGGCCGGGTGCCAGTCGACCACTGACGCCGTTCAGAACAAGGAAGACATGCTGTCGGCGGCGGGCTTCGTTCCCCAGCCCGCCAATACGCCGGAACGCCAGGCGACCTTGCGCAAGTTCCCGCCCAACAAGTTCGTCCAGCAGGTCAAGAACAACCAGATGGTCTATGTCTATGCCGACCCGATCGTCTGCCAATGCGTCTATTTCGGCGACCAGACGGCCTATGCCCAGTTCCGGCAGATGGTCTTCGCCAAGAAGCTGGCCGACGAACGCCAGATGACGGCGGCGATGGCGCAGGATGCCTTCGATTTCGGGCCCTGGGGCGGCCCGGGCTTCATGTTCTGAGCTAAAGCATCGGCCCGAAAACTGGATTGCGGTTTTCGGGGCAAAGCCGATGCAAACACAGATGGTTAGATCATCGGGCTGGATAGGATATGCGGTCCGATGATCTAAGGGGAGGGCGCGGATCTCCGTGCCGTCCTGTGGCTGACCGGAGCCGGGGCGCGGGCCCGCCCCGCGCCGCAATCAACCGCTGCTGTCCCCTACGGGAAAGGGCAGGCTCCCCTCTGTCCGATCCCGCCCCGCGGCCTGCGCCATGGCGGGGACGCGCTGCAGCGTCCGCTCCGGCGGGGGCACTATGCATCGCGCCGACCTGTATCGGGATCGCGAGGGCCGCACTCGGTCATGCGGCGCTGATGATGCGCAAGCGCGGAAGATTTTTTACGCGCAATACGTGCGGATACTGTCGGATTTCCCCCAGTGCCGGCACCTTGTGGCCTAGCTCCACAATAATGTGTAACCTTTGCGCAACCTGCCGGGGTGGATTGGCGTTCCCTTGCAGGTGAAGTGGAGACGTAATGGTCCGCTAAGACCGCCTGAACAGGCGTCTATTAAATGCGCAACGAGATCGAAACCGCACCGAAGGACGGGACATTCGTCATCCTCGAGGATGATTCGAGTGGCATCTATGACGTTGCTCACTGGTTGGCGGCGACAGGCCAGTGGATCGGCAAGAACGATGAGCCGATCACGATTACGCCAACGCATTGGCACCCGCTGGCTCATGACAATTATTTCCTTCTCGAGGGCGAAGGACCAGATGATCGCGCCACGGAGCGCCGCTCGAGGCGACGCCGCTCTCTGCCGATCGCCGCCGCCGCGCTCGTCGCTGCGGCGCTGCTGTTTTTCTATTGGATCGGCGGCCTGGTTCAGCGTGACGATGGCGGCAAGGCCGGGCCGCAGGTCGCGATGCGCGCCCCGTCGCCGGACCGGAACGCGAAGAGCCCGCCTCCAGCGCCGCGAACGGGCGAATCTAGCCGGGCCAACGCGCCGGCTGACATCCGGCGGCTGACCACGGCGCCGGCGCCCGACGCGCAGAAATCCCCGAATTCCGGGCAGCCCGAAACCCGGGTGGAAGATCCGGTCGAGGCCGGGCGCGCCCTCGAACAGCTGGACGTGCTGCAAGTGCGGGCGCAGGCCGCGAAATCCGCGGAAGCGCTCAGACGGGAGCGCGAACAGGCTGCAAATCTGACGCAACAGGTCGCTGCTGCGCGGCAGGAGCTCACCGACAGCACTGCGCAATATCGCCAGGCCCTCGAAGGCGAACGGGCCCGCAGCGCCGCACTGGCTGGCGAACTGGCGAAGGCGCAGCGCGACGCCGGGATGCAGGCCGAGCACATGCGCAAGGCCGGCGAAGACGCCGCCCAGCTGAAGCAGGCGGAGGTCGCAAGGGTCGCGGCCTCGCTTGGACAGGAGCGCGAGCAGGCGGCTGCGCTGGCGCGCGAGGTTGCCGCAGCGCGGGAGGCCCTGAGCGCGGGCACGGAGCAGCAGCGCCAGGCGTTCGACGAGGAACGCGCGCGCAGTGCCGCGCTGGCGAACGAACTGGTGACGGCGCAGCGCGATCTGGAGATGCAGGCGGCGCAGTTGCGCAAGGCGGGCGAAGAGGCCGAGCAGCTGAAGCTGGAGCGCGAGCGGGCGGCCGCGCTCGCAGGCGAAGTCGCCACGATGCGGCAGGAGTTCACTGCCGGCACGGCGCAGCAGGGCCAGGCGCTCGACGAGGAGCGCGCCCGCAGCGCCGCGCTCGCGGGCGAACTGGCGAAGGCGCAGCGCGAGACGCAGCTACAAGCAGCGGAGCTGAGCAAGACGAGCGACGAAGCGGCCAAGCTCAGGCAGGCAGAGGTGGCCCGAACTGCGGACGCCGCCAAGATTGCGGACGCGTTGAAGCAGGAGCGTGAGCAGGCCGCCGCTCTCGCACAGCAGGTGGCGGCGGCGCGGCAGGAGCTTTCTGCCGGCACGGCGCAGCAGCGCCAGGCGCTCGACGAGGAACGCGCCCGCAGCGCCGCGCTCGCCGGCGATCTGGCGAAGGCGCAGCGCGAGACGCAGCTACAAGCAGCGGAGCTGAGCAAAACGAGCGACGAAGTGGCCAAGCTCAGGCAGGCAGAGGCGGCCCGGACTGCGGACGCCGCCAAGGTTGCGGAGGCGCTGAAGCAGGAGCGTGAGCAGGCCGCCGCTCTCGTACAGCAGGTGGCGGCGGCGCGGCAGGAGCTTTCTGCCGGCACGGCGCAGCAGCGCCAGGCGCTCGACGAGGAACGCGCTCGCAGCGCCGCGCTCGCCGGCGAGTTGGCGAAGGCGCAGCGCGAAATCGAAACGCAGGCGGCGCAGCTGAGCAAGGCGAACGCGGATGCCGCAGGGCTCAGGCAGGCACAGTCCGAAACCAATGCGGATGCGCAGGGGCAGGAGCGCGGGCAGGCGGCGGCCCTCGCCGCCGAGGTTTCAGCCGCGCGCGAGGCGCTGGCCACGAGCACGGCGCAGCAGCGCCAGGCGCTGGAGGAGGAGCGCGCTCGCGGCGCCGCACTCGCCGGCGAACTGGCGAAGGCGCAACACGAAGCCGGACTGCAACTAGCGGATCTGCGCAAGGCGAACGAGGAGGCTGCAGGGCTCAGGCAGGCAGAGGCCGCTAGGACGGCAGACGCCTCCAAGACTGCGGACGCACTGAGGCAGGAGCACGAGAGGGCGGCAGCGCTCGCGCTTCAGGTCACTGCCGCGCGCGAGACGCTGGCCGCGAGCACGGCGCAGCAGCGTCAGGCGCTCAACGATGAGCGCGCCCATAGCGTTGCGCTCGCCGCCGAGCTGGCGAAGGTGCAGCGTGAAGCGGGGACGCAAGCTGCAGCGTTGCGCAAGGCGAGCGAGGATACGACGCAGCTGAAGCAGGGGGAACTGGCGAAGACCGCTGACGCGCTCAGGCAGGAGCAGGAGAAGGCGGCCGGGCTGGCGCGGGAGATCGCAGCCGCACGCGAGACCCTGGCGACGAGTGCCGCCCAACAGCGCCAAGGGCTCGACGCCGAGCGCGCCCGCAATGCAGCACTCGCCGCCGAATTGGCGAAGGCACAGCGCGAGGCCGGAATGCAGGTCGCGGAGCTGCGCAAGGCGAGCGAGGAGGCGGGAAAGCTGAGGCAGGCGGCGGAGAGCACCGCGACAGAGCTGCGCCAGGCCCTCCAGGACGAGCGCGGCAGGGCGGCTGCGATGGCGCGGGACCTCGAGGCGGCGCGGCACACCTCGAGGCGGCGCGGCACAC